>BNUC01000062.1 GCA_025997075.1 Betaproteobacteria bacterium
GCGCCTGCCACGGTTCCGGAGCGCGCTCATGACAGAATTTGGCAATCAACTGCGCATCCGCCTTATCCGTCTTGGTACGTACCAAGTGCGATTGTCCAAACGCCTTGATTTGCGCTGGATTAATGACGCTGACCCGGTATCCGGCCTGGGTCAGAAATTCCGCCACGGCTTCCCAATAGATACCTGTGGCTTCCATGCAGACGTGGGTATCACTGGCCTCGGCTCCCTTCTTTTTGAGCCATGAACTTAAGTCGGCAAAGCCCTGGGATACGTTGGTAACGACTTTGTTCCTGCACTTGCCGTTGGAGAGCAAGGCGCAGTCCAGTTTTGCTTTGGAGACATCAATCCCCAGATGAAATAACGTGTTCATAAAAACGGTTCCTCGAATGATCTACCTTGTGAATACGGGCTACCGGCAAGCCGGGCTAAAGAAACTGTCCGATCTTGGTTCAGAGGATGAGTGGCTGCTGCAATATCTACGCGACGGGCTTTGAAACCCCAGGTTGGGCTCGGCATCCAGCCACTCCGTCTCAGGTGGCCTCCTGAGACAAAACACAAAACACAAGACAACAAACAACAGGATAAAACACCTCCGAGTTTCGGCGGCGCGCTGTCGGGGAAAGCGTTCCGGGCTACGCCCTCCACGCTTTCCCCGACAGCGCAAGAACCGGGTTCAGAGGCAAAATCAGCATACAAGGGCGGAAAAGCGTAGCGCCTTCCGCCGGATGGATACTTTCAAGAGAGAGCGGATTGTGTTTGCCAGGACGCAAACGGAAGAGCGGAATTCATAGCATTTACATTCGGCGGAAGGCGCTACGCTTTTCCGCCCTACGCAGGCTTCCGATGCTCTGGCTTGACGTAGCCCAATATGTGACAATAGATGCCGACCCGGGCGCATTCAGTGTTGGCTTTGCGCATCGCTCAAGACCCGGTAATCAAACAGAATCGATGTCACAGGAGGCAGGGCACGCATGAAAACCATTCGTTGGGGCATGATCGGCTGCGGAGACGTCACGGAAGTAAAAAGCGGGCCGGGCTTTTACAAAGCCGAGCATTCCGCTTTGCTGGGAGTTACCAATAGAACATTGAGCAAGGCGCAATCCTATGCGCAGCGTCACGGCGTGCCCCGGGTTTACCCGGATGCCGCCGCCCTGCTGGCCGACCCGGAGATCAACGCGGTCTACATCGCCACCCCGCCCAGTGAGCACAAGGCATTGACCCTGCAAGCCGCTACGGCCGGCAAACACGTTTATGTCGAAAAGCCGATGGGAATGAATCATGCCGAGTGTCAGGAAATGATCGCGGCTTGCGGGAAGGCTGGCGTGCGCCTCTTTGTCGCCTTCTATCGACGCGCGATGCCGCGCTTTCTCAAGGTAAAGGAGTGGCTTGAGCAGGGCGCCATCGGCGACGTCTGCACCGTGAGCGTTCTGCAGAGGCAAAAACCGGCGCCGGAGGAACTTTCTCCGGCAACGCTCCCCTGGCGTGTGCGTGGCGAGATATCGGGCGGCGGCAAGGTTCTGGATATGGGCGTGCATGTGCTCGACATTCTTGTTTCGTGGTTCGGGCCGATGACGGAAGTCCACGGTGTGACCAGCAATCGCGGCGGACTTTACGCGGTTGAAGATACCGTTACCGCAAGTTGGCGGCATGGCGCCGTGCTGGGCGTCGGCAACTGGTGTTATGTCGGCAGCGATGACGAGGACCGGGTTGAAATCACTGGAACCAAAGGCCGGATTGAATTCAACTTTTTTGCCGACTCTCCGTTGCGCATTTATCGCGGCGCGGATGTGGAAGAAATCCGCATCCCGAATCCGCCTCATGTGCATCAGCCACTCATCCAGAGTGTTGTTGACGAGCTTAACGGCATTCGCCCCAGCCTCTGCGATACCCAGGCGGCGGCTTCGATCAGCGCGGTTACCGACGTAATTTTAGGCAATAAAAATCCATGACTTCCCGGTTCGTTGATAAGCAGTATTGTTTAATAGACAAGGAGCAATAAACATGAATGAAACGATCAAGAATCAACTATCCCACCGTTCTATCCGCCTGTTTTCAGACAAGGCGGTGCCCGGAGATGTGGTCGATACCCTGCTGGCGGTTGCCAACCGCACGGCATCAAGCTCGGGCTATCAGCAGTTCAGCATCATCCGCGTGACCGATGCCGAGATCAAGCGGCGCATCGCCCTGGTCTGCAAACAGGACTATGTGAACAAGCTTCCCGAATTCTTTATTTTCATCGCCGACTGCTACAGAAACTCCCGCCTCGCCAGGGAACAGGGCCATGAGGACAAAAGCATTTACGACACGGATCGTTTCTTTCAGGCCTATACCGACGCATGCCTTGCGGCGCAAAACGTCACCAACGCCATTGAATCCCTCGGCCTGGGCGCCGTGTATTTCGGCAGCATCCATAATGATCCGGAGGAAATGATCAATGTCCTTGGCTTGCCGGAGTTCACCTTCCCGGTCCTGGGGCTTGGTTTTGGCTATCCGGGCCAGGACCCGCAGCTAAAACCGCGCATGGGCGTTCCACTCAAGGCATTTGAAAATCAGTACAAGGTCTTTGACAATTACCTCGAAAACATCGCCGACTACGATAAAGAAATGCAAACCTATTATGACCTCCGGGACAATGGGAAGCGTTCCGACTCCTTCAGCGAGCAGATCGCCAGGAAATACCTGGCCTTCAATAAAAACCGCAGTCTGCTCTTGAACGCCGTAAAGAAGCAGGGGTTTAATTTGAGGATTGAATAAGTAGCTGTTTCGGTGTGGCGACAGTGAAACCCGTGAGCTGCTAAAGGTCACTTTAGCGGCTCATTTTATTTTCAGATTCAGAAGGATAAAAAAATGAACATTCACAATGATAATCAAGACATCAGCTCAGGCCCGATAGCGCGGGTCGCCGTGCTGGATGACTGGCAAGGCATCGCCGAACAGTGTGTCGACTGGTCGCCTCTGCGTCAACAGGCTGAAATCGTCTTTTTTCATCGGCCGTTTGCTTCTGCAAGCGAGGTCATCGCCTCGCTGGTGGATTTCGACGCCATTCTGGCAATGCGGGAACGCACTGCTTTCCCCGAAAACGTTATCGCGAATTTGCCACGTCTCAAATTCTTCAATATGACCGGGCGACGAGCCCCCTGTCTGGATGCGATAGTGCGTCGCGGCGTTACGGTATCGACCACCGGTGGAGGAGGAAATAGCGCGGATACGGCCGAACATACTCTGGGACTGATACTGGCGGCCGCCCGACGGATACCCGAAGGCGATACCGCCATCAAACACGGCGCTTTCCAGGAAAAAGTCGAACCGGGGCATCGGCTGGAAGGCAAGACACTGGGCATTCTGGGACTGGGCAAGATCGGAGGACGCGTTGCGGGCTATGCTCGGGCGCTGGGAATGAATGTGATCGCCTGGAGCCGCAGCATGACTCCGGACAAGGCAGCGGCAGCCGGTGTCGAAGCGGTCGGGACCAACGCCGACGCCCTGTTCGAGCAAGCCGATGTTGTTTCCATCCATCTGGTTCTCTCACCGCAGACTCAAGGGATCGTGGGACGGGCGCAACTGGCGCGTTTACGCAAAGGCGCCATCCTGGTCAATACATCGCGCGGACCGTTGATCGATGAAGAGGCGCTTCTCGAAGCTTTGAACGAGCGGCGTATTCAGGCGGCGCTCGACGTGTTTAACGAAGAACCCATGCCGCCTGACCATCCCTTGCGCACCGCGCCGAACGTCGTCCTGACGCCTCATCTGGGGTATGGCACTTACGAGAATTACGAAACTTTCTACCGTAGCAGCATCGAGAATACACTGGCTTTTCTGAGTGGCGCGCCCATCCGGCTTTATGTTCCCGAATCAGGCGCATAAATGCCATCGAAATGATGGACAAGGCTTCCTGCGGACAGGGCAATCGCATGAATATATTTGTCATGGTAAAGCATGAACAGGCGTTTGCTTTCCCTCTCCCCTTGTGGGAGAGGGTGCCCCGGCAGGGGCGGGTGAGGGGATGCCTAGACATGTTCCAGCCCTGTTTCGCGCTGAACCGCCGCCCCCTCTCCTGCGCTTTTACCAAAATTCGGGGCATCCTCCCCCACGAGGGGGGGGGAGGATAGTTGATTGTCCGCGCCCCATACGAGGTGCCACGGACTGTCCAAGCCTTCGACCAACACGGCGGAACTGAAATTGTTGCGGTTTAATTCCAATGGAGCAGCTTCCATTGCGTTCGTCAGACCGACAGCAATCAAGCCCAACACCAACGCCAAGTTTTTGAACCTACCCGTGGTTTTCTCCTTGTGTAGTTCCTACAGTGCGCATCAACCCAATGCATCCAGGGCTTTAGCCAGATTGGCAACGGTTCTGTCCGGATTGTGCAGTTTGTCCAGCCCGAACAGGCCAAGGCGGAAGCTGCGGAAGTCTGCCGGTTCGTCGCATTGCAGGGGCACGCCCGATGCAGCCTGAATGCCGGCTGCGACGAGTTTTTTGCCCGATTGCATGTCGGGATCATCCGTATAACAAACGACGACGCCCGGCGCGTGGTAACCGGCAGCGGCAACGCTTGGATAGCCACGCGCTTCGAGCAGCTCGCGGACGCGGCGGCCGAGTTCCCGTTGTTCAGCGCACACTTTGTCGAAACCATAAGCTTCATTTTCCAGCATCACGTCGCGCAAGGCCGCGAGCGCATCGGTCGGCATGGTCGCGTGGTAGGCATGACCGCCCTTTTCATAGGTTTCCATGATGGAAAGCCATTTTTTCAGGTCGCAGGCAAAGCTGGTGCTGGTCGTGCCATCAATGCGCGCGCGGGCGCGTTCGCCCAGAGCGACCAGGGCGCAGCATGGAGGTCCGCTCCAGCCCTTTTGCGGCGCGGTGACGAGGATATCAACATTGCTGGCTTCCATATCGACCCAGATCGCGCCGGAGGCAACGCCGTCAAGAACAAAAAGCGCATCCACTTCGCGCGCGGCGGCCCCCACGGCGCGAAGATATTCATCAGGCAGGATAATGCCGGCGGAGGTTTCAACGTGCGGGGCAAAGACGAGATCGGGGTTTTCCCTGCGGATGGCGGCGATCACTTCGTCCAGCGGCGCGGGAGCAAAAGGAGCCTTGGGGCCGCTGCCTTGTTGTCGCGCCTTGAGGGTGATACTTTCCGACGGGATATGCCCCATCTCGAAAATCTGCGCCCAGCGATAACTGAACTGCCCGTTTCTGATCACCAGCACTTTTTTGCCGGTGGCGAACTGGCGAGCGATGGCTTCCATGCCGTAGGTGCCGCTACCGGGTACGATAATCGCCGATTTTGCGTTGTAGGCTTTTTTCAGCAGGCGGGAGATGTCACGCATGACGCCCTGAAATCGTCTGGACATGTGGTTCAAGGCGCGATCGCTATAAACGACCGAGTATTCGAGCAATCCATCCGGATCGGGATGAGGTAACAGAGCAGTCATGGTATTTGTTCTCCGGGTCGAAAAAGGAAAATTATCGCAAGAAATACGAGGAAAATGTAGGCTTGGACTTGTAACACGAATTCAGGCGAAGCGACGAATCAAGCAGCGAAACAGGCTTCCCGTTTGTCAACTACCGCAAAGATCGGGTAAATTCCGACCCAATTACATCCAGGCTTGAACCCATGCCCACCCTGCCCTCTTTAACCCATCGCCGGGCTGTTTTCCTGATGATCCTCGTCACTCTGATGTGGAGTATCGCCGGTGTCGTCACCCGCCATCTTGATGTCGCGCGCAGCTTCGAGGTCAATTTCTGGCGCAGCCTGTGCAACGCCCTGGCTCTGCTCGTGGCGCTGCGCGTCATGCGCGGCCCGGCGTTCCTGCATGGTCTGACGACCGCCCGCTGGCCGGTCTGGGCATCCAGTCTGTCCTGGGCCGCCATGTTCACCGCCTTCATGATCGCCCTGACGCTGACCACCGTAGCCAACGTCCTGGTCACGCAGGCCCTCGGGCCGCTGATCACGGCCATTTTCGTCCGTCTGTTCCTCCGCCATCGTTTGCCCGCGCGCACCTGGGCGGCGATTGCCCTGGGCGGCGCCGGCATTGCCTGGATGTTCGGCCAGGAAGCCGCTGCCGGGGCATCACTGACCGGTTCGCTGATAGCCCTCGTCGTCCCGTTCGCGGCAGCAACCAACTGGACGCTGCTGCAATCGACCGCCGCCGCGCGCGACGGCGATGGAACACCCTCGTCCGACATGCTGCCGGCGATCCTCATCGGCGCGCTCATCTCGGCATCCATCACACTGCCCTTCGCCTGGCCCTTGCAGGCGTCCCTCCACGACATCGCATTGCTGGCCTTGCTGGGCGTGCTTCAACTGGCGATTCCCTGCCTGCTGTTAGTCCGCCTGTCGCGGGACCTCCCGGCTGCCGAAATCGCGTTGCTCGGGCTGCTCGAAATCCTGTTCGGCGTCGCCTGGGCATGGTTGGGCGCTTCCGAACAGCCTTCCCGGGCCACGCTGACCGGAGGCTCTCTGGTCATTGCGGCGCTGATTCTCAATGAAATACTCGCCATCCGGCAAAAGCGCAAGGTGCTTGCAGCCTCTAAAATTTTCTGAAAGTGTCTTGCAAGCGCAACAGCTTGCGCACGACACGCGCGAGCGATAAAGCGAATCGGGATCGACACCCCGCATTCGACGTACAATCCGTACAATCCGCAGAATTCGCGATTCCATGCAACAAGAAAAACGCTCGACGAATTTCCTGAAAACGGCATAGACCGTTTTTTGCGGGGGCTGTGCTGTTGATGACGCACCAGGTAAAGCGGGGCTTTGACCTCCACGAGGGATTTGTCATCAAGCTGCGACAGGCATTCATTGTCGGTTTGACGGAGTTAGTTTTACGATGAACAACGATTCATTAGCAAACAATCAGCTTTCCGGCGATTGTCTCGCTGAAGGCACGCGCCGTGTCATTGATGGGCGCGAACGGGTTTACTACAACGGCTACTGGATCAAGACTTACCCGACCTTGGCCAACTCGCTCGAAACCAAGAAAAGTTTGATCGAGGCTCTGACCCGACGCCTTTTCAATCATACCGAGCATGGCCTGAACATTCCCGGCACGCGCCTGGAAGAAGCACGCCAAAGATATGATGAAGAAACCGACCCTGCATTGAAGCGCGTCAAGGCTGGCATGTTGGCCGGATCGCTATTCAACCGGGCGACAGACATCTTCCGCAACCTCGTCGATCTGCAAGCGTGCGGCGTCGAAATCAAGGGCAGCGACGCATTGACGCGTGAATGCGGGCGCTGCCTGCTGGAGGCCATGGAACTGGGGCGTTTCGTCCTGCACCGTAGCGGCGAGGAAGGCATCGATGAACTCTGGGGCGAACCTTTCCGGGCTTTCTCGGTGCCAATCGAGGAATTCTATGAAACCCGCTACATCAAGATCAGCCAAACCAAGCGCGATATCGACCGGATCGCCGACTCGATGGTCGACATGTTCACCAGGATTCCGGCGTTCATGGAAATCGAACCGTTGATTCGCGACTTTGCGCGCGCCGCGCGTATCAAGACCGAAACCTTGCGCACCGATCCGGACATTTTCGATGTCTGGCCGCAGCTTGTGGCCGCCGGAGAGCGGCTGGCCAATTTCTCGCCGAAAAAAAGCTCCGAGGCGATCCCGAACATTTCCGGCAGACACAGCATTTCGGACGGATTGAAATTGATCCGTACCGGGCGCAATCTGACCTTTTTCATCGCGCGCGCCCGGACCCCGATGCCCAAGAGCACTGACGAATATATCGAACGTTGCCGCGTTTATCTGGAAACCGGGCATGCTCCGACAGCGCCTGTCCCGCTGCCTGCTTAAACCACTATTCACCACAGAGGCGCTAAGGCATGATTCGGCAGGCAGGCGGCACGCAGACAAGCTATTTTTACCCCGTCATTCCGGCACGTTTTCTCCAACCCGAAAGGCTGCAAATATTTGCGGCGCGTTGCGCCAGAAAGTACGTTTCTGGATTCCCGCCTTCGCGGGAATGACGTGGGAAGGCGCTCAGAAGCCATACCTCGCCTTCAAACTCCCCAACACGCCTTCGCGTTTGCTCGCATAGCCTTGCACGCCCAAATCCAGCGTCCAGGCCACGTAGGCCGCGTAGGTTGGGCTGAACGAAGTGATGCCCAACGCAGCAGCCAATGGTGCCTCCCAATGTCGGGGTTGTTCCACTCACCCCAAGCCATCTCCTGTGGGTTTGCGTAGGTTGGGTAAGCGAAGCGCAACCCGACAAATGTAAATTTGCGGCGCGTAGCGCCGGAAGATAAGTACCGGGATAGGGGCGGTCAGAAACCTGACCGATCCCCTCCCACACCACCCGGCATGCGGGTCCGCACCGGGCGGTTCGAGCAGTTGAGGTCATGAGAGTCGTGGGACGCCGAGTGGGTCGAAATAAGCAACAGGCATTACCCGGTTCAGCACCCTATGGCTGGCATGCCACCCGCTCCTGCCTTTTGCGGCCACCTTGCAGGCATCCGCTTCCGAGGCGCCTATCGCCCTCAACTCCTGATACATCGTCGTTCCACGGCGCCAGTGCTTCAGTTGCAGCGCACGCAGCCTGTGACGAACCCACCGGTCGAGATTGGCAAACACGCTGGGCGTCTGCGCCCGTTGGAAATAGGCTTTCCAGCCGGGCATAGAGCGGCGTAGTTGTTCAATCACTTGGGGCAGGCTACGTCCGCCTGACCGGCTCGTTATTTGCCGTAGGCGTTGCTTGAACGCTTCGCGTGCCTTGTCCGACACGCGGCATTTGATTTGACCCGCTCCGTTCCAGAAGGAATAGCCCAGAAATTTGCGTGTTGATACCAATTTGCGTTCGATGATATAGAGGCTATCCACCTGAATCTAAAGATAAAGCATGGAGATATCTCCATATTTATATTATTGAAAGCAAGTTGGTATGAGATCGCTGCCACTGTCGTCTTGGCTTCGTTCACTTTTAGATGGAGTCGCTCATAGAGCTTACGCAATCCACACAGAACCCGCTCGCCTGCTCGCCGGCTGCTCACATAGACGTTGCAGTCGTCGGCATAACGCACGAATCTGTGACCACCAGCGTTCCGCTGTTGACCGTCGTGTCGCCGAGGTAGGTATTGTTGCCGGAGAGGGTGAGTGTCGTTCCCGCCGCGCCGGTTTTGGTCAGGCTGCCCGCGCCGGAGATGTCGCCGCTGAACGCGCCGCTTTGGGCTGTCAGGCCGTTGCTGTTGATAATCTCGCCCGCGCCGTTCAGGGCATTGACGGTTCTGGGCGCAGTCGTGCCGTCGTAGGTCGCGTTAGCCGCCACCGTCAGGTTGGTATCGGCGGCAATGTTACCCGCCAGCGTTCCGCCGTTGACCGTCGTGTCGCCGAGGTAGTCGTTGTTGCCGGTGAGCGTGAGTGTCGTTCCCGCCGCGCCGGTCTTGGTAAAGTCGCCCGTGCCGGAAAGAGTGCCGCTGATTGTGTTGGAATTGGCGGTTTCAATGTTGTTGCCTGGTCCGGTCAGCGTCCAGTTGTTGGTGTAGGTTTGACCCGAGCCCGTCAGTTTCAGCGTGCCGCCGTTTATTACGTTGGCGCCGGTGGTGGCGGGGCCGATGCTGGTGCTGGCGGCGATGCTCAAAATCCCGTTGCTGATCTTCGTGCCGCCGGTGTAAGTGTTCGTGTTGGAAAGGATCAATTCTCCCGCGCCGGTCTTGGTCAGACTACCCGCGCCTGTCAGGACACGGCTCAAGGTCTGGCTGCCGCTGAGGTTAATCGTGGCCCCGTTCGTTTCTAGGGTGATGTTCGGGTTTGAGTAGGTAATGCTACCGATGCCACCGCCGACAAGATTGTTCCAGTTCGCATCGTTCAGCGTGCCGCCGTTGATGACGAGTTGGCCTACGCTCGCCGTGCCGCTCAGGGTGAAATTCCCACCCCCGGTCAGCAGCAGGTTGGTGATGGCCGCATTGCCCGCACCCAGACCGGTGGCGGTCAGGGCGGTGCCGGCGGAGCCGATTTGCAGGTTGGTTACGGCAAAAGTCAAGTCACCGTCCTGTTTGGTCAGGTTGATGACGGGCGCGATCAGGGTTTGGGCTGTGAAACTCGCGTCGCCGCCCGCGCCGTAACCGGCGGTCTTGGCGCCTCCCGCCGTGCCGCTGCTGACTGCCAAAGAGCCGGTTACGGTTACGGTTTGCCCGGCGGCGTTCAGGCTTACGTTGCCGCCTCCGCCGCCACTGCCACCAGTGCTGGAAGGGTTACTTCCACCGCCGCCCCCCCCATTCCTGCGGTCCCTCCTGAATTTGCGCCAGCGCCTCCCGCGTTACCTCCCTGTCCGCCGAGGAGTTGAAGAGTATGGGCTTCCAGAGGAGTGGACACGGTAACGGTAACGCTGCCACCCCCGCCGCCTCCACCACTGGTCCCACTAATTCCTACATTTGCTCCGCCGCCGCCCGCGCCGCAGGAAATGGAGAGTGTTCCATACGCTCCGCCTGCCGTGAAGTTGCGGGGGCTGCCATCCCCGCCGTGGCCCCCGGTTAGATTTGCACCTCCTATACCTCCCCCACCTCCTCCACCTCCATCGCCAAGGGCGATTCCGGCACCGCCCGCACCGCCGCCATTAGTAGAAACCCCTCCTTGCCCGCCTTGGCCTGGACCGCTAGGCGCAGCACTGGTTTTGCTGCCATCGCCGCCATCGCCGCCGGGATTATTGCCGGCTCCAGCGGCTGCGTTGCTGCTACCAGACCCGCTGCCTCCTCCTCCGCCCGCGTTGGGAAGAGTGGCATTACCGCCAGGACTCGTGTTCCAAATACCACCGCTGCCCCCGCCATCACCACCGCCGCTGCCGCCACTTATGTAGATATCGACGGCACCGCCATCCCCGCCGCCGCCAAAGCTTGGCGACGACAAATTTTCATCACTTGCCCCGCCTCCGCCTCCGAAGCCAGTACCGCCGCCACCTCCGCCGCCGCCAACGATATACGAATCGGCGGCCTGGGCGAGGGACGTGAACGGACACACAGCTAGCGCCGCCGTAAACGCAATGCCGGGAATAAGGCGAAACACCCTGCGGGATGCCGCGCCGTCTGAAAAATAATATTTCGGTTTCATAATCTTCCTTTCTGCAGACGGTTGGGGAGCTGAAAGCTCCCCCCACATTGGCGAAGCCCTGCTGTCATCTGTTATACCAACTTGCTTTCAATAATATAAATATGGAGATATCTCCATGCTTTATCTTTAGATTCAGGTGGGTAGCCTCTATATCATCGAACGCAAATTGGTATTATCTGAACCGCAGGGGACGCGCATTGCGCGTCCGCCAGCACCAACGGATGCCGCGCCGTTTGCGGCGCGGGCTGGCGCGAGAGCGCGGCATTATTCATACGGGTTTCCTTTCCGGGATAAGCGCGCGCCCTCGCCGCGCGTCGCGGACCGGCGGAACATGGCGGGAGAGTACGGAGGGGAAAAAAGAGGGGGAAAACGCGGAAAGGCGCGGCCACCGTTGATTCACAGTGGCCGCGCCTTTCAAAAATGCCTCGCGCCAGCGCGAGGCAAAGGGAATCAGCTTATTGCTTGCTTGCTTGCAAAAATTATGGTGCAAATGTCTGATTTGTCAGGATTTTTTACAATTTTTTTGCTTTTTTTATCGCCGTTCCGCCATGAATCGACCCGCGCATCGTCATTCCCGCCTTCGCGGGAATGACAGGGATGTGAGGCGTCCTTCGATGCCGCCCTGCCTTCCCGCATGTGACCGCAAGCCGGCATGGGGTTGATACCTGATACCTGACATCTGATTCCTGAATCACGCAGTGGTAACGGCGGAGCGCAAGTTCCGGATGCGGGTAACGCGGGCGAAGGACTGAAAAACATCTGAATTTTGCGCGACACGATAGAAGAAACAGAGTGCTATATAGTCCGTGTCCTGCCGCAAAACGTCAAATTGCTTTTGCCAGAAAAGCCACACCCTCGCCTGTTTTGAATCCTGATTACAACACATCAGGTATCAGATGTCAGGTATCAGGAATCAAAACCGAACGGCGGGTTTGGGGACTTCCATTCGGCGGATAGGGCGCAGGTCTCGCCCTAAGCGCTATTTTTAACCTCGTCATTCCCGCGAAGGCGGGAAACCGAAAGCGTCTGCATCCCGCCCGCTCGACGGTTGCTTCGCGAGCCCATCTCGTTATGCCGAGTGTTTCCGGTGCTTTATCCAGAAAGCGTACTTTCGGCGCGGGAACAATTCGGGACAAATTGAATTGGACAGACCACGATTGTTTCCTGGCATGCGGGGCCGGTGTCGCGCTCCCCGACGAGGGCAAGGTCGGTGGCGGCGGAGAGCGTGCCGGTGTTGTCCAGTCCTTGCGTATTCAGGGTAATGTTCCCGGCACTGCCGGGGCTGCCCTTGTTTATCGTAAAACCAGCTCCGGTTGAAACCCCGCTCTTCAGGGCGGTGGGAGCCCTACCCCTTTCTTACGGCCGGGGTTTCGGCTAATTTCTTGCTCTGCTCGGGTACAGCGCCCAAACTTTTGCGGGGCAGAGTGACATTCTGCTCTGGCATGGACGCCGAGTGTTGACTCTGACTCCGGGCTCAACTCTCTTGCGCTTACCCCGAGGTGCTGGAATGCGCAGATTATTTCTGCAGTATGTATACCTCTTGCGGCAAGTTTTGTCCTCTGGCGCGTGCCTCGGCCATTCTGGATGTTGCTTTCGTGCCCCGTCGAAAACGCGCCTGTTTTTCCGGCCTATGAGCCAGAGCCAACGCTCCGGCTCCTGCCCTCTTTCCTTTTCCGGCTAATCCGGGCTTGTCCTGAAAGCCACATTTGACCCGGTGCGCGACATGGCCTGCCGCATTGTAGTAATCTATTCTTCAAGGCGCGAAGGACGCACATTGAATCTGTTTCACCCGGCAAGAAGTAGGGTTCCCACCTTTCTTACGGGCGGGGTTTCAACCGGAGTTGGTTTTACGATGAACACAGGAGACGAAACCGTGAGGAATAGTTACTCGACCAGAAGAGACGGAAGCACGACGAAAGGGAGTTTGATAGTTATCTGCCTGCTCATTCTGCTCCTTGTCTGCGCCGGATATTTTTTTCTCTCCGATGGCGGAGACGAAGAATCATCTCAGGTGGTCTCGGCAAGCATTCAATCCCCTCCGTCTCCGATTGTGCCCCAGCCACCGACCACGGTCACGGCGACTGAACCGGCCGATGCGCCTCCAGCCGCCACCGGGCTTCCAGTCACCTCAGGGCTTCCGGTCACCCCAGGGATTCCAGTCACCTCAGGGCTTCCAGCCGTTTCAGGGCTTCCAGTCGCCCCAGGGTTCCAGGCCGCTCCCGATTCCTCGGCCGCTCCAGGATTACCGGTCGTCTCCGATTCCTCGGCTGCCTCCGAGCCTCCTCCGTTCCTTTATCCCATCGAGACAGTGCCTTCGGACGAGCCGCTTCCCGAATTCGGGGAGAGCGACGTTCCTTTCCACAAAACATTGGGAGAAACCATTGGGAATGCGGGATTGGCGCTGTTTTTGTCCGACGAACTGATATATCACATCGTCGTGACCGTCGATAACCTGCCGCGCAAGTATCTGCCGGCCAGTATCGTGCCGCTGAAACGGGCAAAAGGCGCTTTCGTCGTCGAGGGAAAGGAGGAGAACCTGACAATCGCCGCGCACAACGCCGGGCGCTATGCTGTTTTCGTGAAAGTTGCCAAGACAATCGACAGCGCCAGGCTGGTGGATCTTTATCGGAGCTTCTACCCCTTGTTCCAGCGCGCCTACCGGGAAATCGGCTATCCCCAGGCCAATTTCAACGACCGTTTGGTCGTGGCCATCGACGACCTTCTCGCGGCTCCTGATCCGAAAACTCCAATCGGGCTGGCGCAGCCCAAAGTCCTTTATGAATACGCCGATCCTGGTCTTGAGAGACGCTCGGCGGGTCAGAAAATCATGATGCGTATCGGCCGGGAAAACGCCGGCGTCCTCAAGACGAAGCTCTCCGAGATTCGTGCGCTGATTGCTCATTAAGCCTATTCTCTCCATTGACGCAGGCGCGGCGCGCGGCAAGCATCGGCGCCGCCAGGATGCAGACGAAAATCAGCGCGCAGCCTGCGATTCCGGTCAGGCCGGGACGGTCGCCCATCAGCAGGAAGCCGAACAGCGCGGCAAACACAGTCTCGGACGAAAGGATGATCGCGACTTCCGAGGCAGCGACATGGCGCTGCGCGACAACCTGTCCGGTATAGGCAAACCCCACCGACAGAATGCCGGAGTAGAGGATCGGCCCAATCACCTGACGGATGCCATCCAGGGTGTTCGTTTCGGTGACCGCCGCCCAAGCCAGCGACGCCACGCCGCAGACCAGAAATTGCCCCGCCGCCAGCAGGAACGGCGCGGCCAGGCGATCCGCGATGCGTCCGACCAGCAGCACGTGCAAGGCCCAGAACAGGCTGCTGCCCATCACCCACAGATCGCCGGCGCTGATCGCCGACCATTGCGCGCCGGACAGCAGCCATGCGCCGAGCAGACAGCCGAAGGCGGCGAAGCATACGCTCCAGTGCGGGCGTTCGCGCAGGAGCACCCAGGCAATCAGGGGCACCAGCGGAACGTAGAGCGCCGTCAGAAAACCCGCGTTGGTCACCGTCGTCCCGGAAATTCCAATCTGCTGGAAGGCCGCGGCGAAAGCCAGCAGCAATCCCAGCACCAGCACAGCCAGCGCATCGCGCCGCGCGGGACGAGCGTCACGTCGGGCAAGCTCCCGATAATCGCGCCAGGCCAGGGGCGCAACGACGCAGGCGCCCAGCAGAAAACGGATACCGTTGAACATGAAGGGCTCGACGCTATTCTTGGCATACGCTTGGGCGACAAAACCCGAGCCCCAGATCAGGGCAACGAAAAGCAGCAGCAGATTGGCCTGAATGCGGGTCATTGATGTTTCCAAATTTAGAACCATTCACACAAAGAGAAAGGCGGAAAGAAAAAAAAGAAAGTGGATCAGGACGATTCCTTCTTCCTTCGATGCTTTTTCTTTGTTTTGGTTTTTCTCCGTGCCTTGAATGTCTCCGTGGTGAATGCTCTTAATCCAGGATCAGTTCAATCCGGACGAACAACACCTGATCCTGTGATTCCGCGAGTTGCGCGAGTTCACCCAGTGAGGTCAGCAGGAGCAGAAGCTCGTCCGGATCGGCGCCTTCTTCCTCGTAGATATCGGTCGCGGCCAGTTCGACGGCCACGGTTTCCAGAGACTCGTCATCAAGCAAGGCCAGTTCCTCCAGCACCTCGCCGGAAACGCGCAAAACCAGGATTCCATCGTCCTCACCGGAAACCAGTGCCGGCTCGTACAGATCAAGCGCCGCTTGCAGCGAATCGCCGGTCAGCAGCGAGTGCAACGCGGCCAGCCTGGCGGTGTCCAGACCGGGAAACTCAATGCCGCTCCAGGCTTCGAGCGGCGAAGTGGACTGGGCCACATCGGCAAGCTCGTCCTCTTCGGCGGCAACGACACAGGTGACGAATTCCATGACTCACTCCTTGCAATGTGGATTTGACAGGGGAGAAAGAACCAGAGTAGCGCTGTCCCTGAAAAGAGACTTCATCCGCCACGAATTATTTCGCTCCGATTACTCAAACCTTGTTTTCCAACGCCCATAGCGACGGCGGAATTTTTAATTATAGTGGGAATTCAAGGCCGATAAATTGAACTTCCATCGCGTGGCAGGGTAATCGCATGAATATGTTTGTCATGGAGAAACATGAGCGACGTTTGCTTTCCCTCACCCGCCTGCGGGAGGGGGTGCCCCGGCAGGGGCGGGTGAGGGGATGCCTGGGCCTGTTCCAGCGTTGTTTCGTGCAAAATCACCGCCCCCTCATCCGGCCTTCGGCCACCTTTTCTCCACAAGCGGGGCGAAGGGACTGACCGCCGTGCTCCGCAGGAAATATCGTCCATCATTTTCATTACCATGATCATCAGGTCGGAGCCAGGATACCATCCTTGCTATAATCTCCTGATCGTCAATCACAGGTCGCATACAACATACCGCCATGAAAACTCGTCGTGACTTCATCAAGACCACGCTCGCCGCTGGCGCGGCGGTGGCGCTTCCCTCGCTCGATGTCACCGCTGCTGGCGCAAACGGTGTTCCCGATCTCATCACCGTGCGGGGCGAACAGCGCGCCGCGATGCTTGATCGCGCCCTCCAGTCCTGTGGCGGCATCGGCGCCTTCGTAAAGAAGGGCCAGAAAGTCGTCATCAAACCCAACATGAGCTGGGACGTGCCGCCGGAACTCGGCGCCAACACCCATCCCGATGTTGTTGCCCGTCTCGTCCAACTCTGTCGCGGCGCCGGCGCGAGTGAAGTGCTCGTCTTTGACCACGCCATCGACTCCTGGGAGCGCGCTTACAAGACCAGCGGCATTGAGGCGGCCGCCAGGGAAGCCGGCGCGCGCGTGCTCCCCGGCAACGACGCGTCGTATTACCGCGAGGTCGCCATTCCCAGGGGCGTCGCGCTCAAAAGCGTGAAAATCCATTCCGCCATTCTTGACAGCGATGTTTTCATCAATGTCCCCGTCCTCAAGCAGCACGGCGGCGCGGCCATGTCCGCCTGCATGAAAAATCTCATGGGCATCATCTGGGACCGCGGCGCTTACCACCGCAACAATCTCCATCAGTGCATCGTGGACATCCTCACTGTCAAAAAGCCCGACCTGAACGTCCTCGACGCCTTCAGTCCCATCACCCGCAACGGTCCGCGCGGCAGAAGCGACTCCGACCTCGACCAGAGCGTCCGGCAACTGCTCATTTCCGCCGACATTGTGGCTATCGACGCGGCCGCATCGCGGATGCTCGGACACGCCGCCGACGGCATCGAGCATGTGCGCATCGCCGCCGCCTTGGGCATTGGACAAGGTGATCTCGGCAAACTGAAAATCGAGCGCGTGAAGTTGACTGCCTGATTGACGGGGGCCTGTTATTCGCGTCTCACCCAAATCCTCTGGCAAAGGCATCCAGGGTATTTCCGCGCTTCGCCGCGTCCGCGTGATCATCGCTGTGCTGGTCTTCGCGCTGGCGCTGGCCGCGTTCATCGATTTCCGTGATCTCTTCCCCAATAATCTCAAGCACCTCGTCGCCTCGGTGCAATTCGTGCCGTCGGCGTTCAGCTTCGCGACGGCCTTCCGCGTCTCGGCGCTTGCCTGCCTCGTCGTTCTCATGCTCACGCTGGCCTTTGGCCGCGTCTATTGCTCTGTCATCTGCCCTCTCGGCATCCTACAAGACGCGATTGCGCGCATCTCGGCAAAAATCCGCCGCGTTCCGCCCTACCGGCTTCCCTTCAGAAAAGCGCGCAACGCGCTGAGGTACGCCATCCTCGCCGCCGCAATCGGGGCGCTGGCCCTCGGCTGGGGTGGGCTCGCGCTCGCCTGGCTCGACCCCTACAGTAATTTCGGGCGCATTGTCTCGACCTTCTTCCGTCCGTCCGCCGCCGCCATCAACAACATCGCCGCTTCCATCACGAGCGCGCTCGGGTACTCCGCCGCCGTGCCCCATGTCGACGTGGGCTTGGCAACCGTGGGCGCGCTGCTGCCGCCGCTGGTCATTTTCATGCTCATCACCCTCATGGCCTCCTTGCGCGGACGCCTGTGGTGCAACACTATCTGCCCGCTCGGCACGCTGCTCGGCCTGGTTTCCCGCTACTCGTTCTGGCGCATCGACATCGACAAGGACGCCTGCCAAAAGTGCGCCGACTGCCTGCACGCCTGCAAGGCCCAGTGCATCGACTTGCGCACCAGCGAAATCGATTTTTCCCGCTGTGTCGCCTGCTACGATTGCATCTCCGTTTGCGGCCAGGGCGGGGTGAAATACCGCAGGCGTGGTCTCGTCGCCAAACGCCCCAGCGAATCAAGCAAAATTAACACCCTCGACGACGCCCGGATTCTGGCAAATATTCCGGCAAATTCCCGGCGTCGCGGCTTCATCGCCGTGGCGGCGACCGGCGCCCTGTCCGTCGTGCTTGCGCGCGACGCGTCGGCTTCCGATGAAGGCCGTCGCGCCAATGACAGCGGAATCGAACGACTCGAACAACTCGATAATCCCGATGTCGTTGCCCCGCCTGGCGGATTTTCCACCGCGCGCCTCCTCGCGCAATGCACCGCCTGCCAGCTCTGCGTGAGCGCCTGCCCCAGCCATGTCATCGAGCCCGCCGTTTTACAGTACGGCAGCCTGACGGGACTCCTGAAACCGCGCCTTGATTTCGACAAGGGCTTCTGCAACATCAACTGCACGGTGTGCGCCGACGTCTGTCCCGACGGCGCGCTCACTCCCCTGACGCCCGAGGCAAAGCAAACCACCCGCATCGGTCTGGCCTGCATCGCGCATTCGCGCTGCATCATTGTGAAAGACGGCACCGCCTGCGGCGCCTGCGCCGAGTGTTGTCCCACGGCGGCGCTGCAAATGAAGGAAATTCCGAATTACCCCGAACCGGTGCCCGTGGTCGATACTCGTTACTGCATCGGCTGCGGCGCGTGCCAATACGCCTGCCCCACGCAGCCCAAGGCCATCGTCGTCAGCGGCCTGGCGACGCACGAAAAAGCCGAGTTGTTCGTGCAGGAACAGGTAAAGCCCGCGACCACGGATGACTTTGCTTTTTGAGCACAAGCTGGAACGAGCCGCGACAAACGGCGCGTTGCGCCGGAGGGTAGATATGAAATTGACGCGAAAACGCTCTGCTCAGTGGAGCGAAGATGAAGGTGGACGAAAAATAGTGGTCTGAAAATCATCTAGCCTGCCTCCCGCCGCCGAGAGGCGGAAGGGTTAAAGTGAGTTTGCAAACAAGCTTTAACCGACAGGAGGCAAAGATGAAATAGAGCGGAATTGACCTACATTCGAACAACTGTTTGGTAACGGTCACGGATGAAAAAGACCGGGTGGTCGTAGAAAAGCGGGTACCCAACGAGTTGGAGAAGATTCTCGGGTTGCTCATACCTTGGCGTGACGAGTTGGCTGGGGTGGTCGTCGAATCGACCTACAACGGGTATTGGCTGGTCGATGGGCTGCAGGTGGCGGGCTTCCAGGTTCCCCTGGCCAACACCGTCGCCATCAAGCAATACGAAGGACTCAAGCACAGCGGCGACGAAGCCGACGCGCACTACCTTGCGCACCTGTTACGCCTGGGCAACGGGTCGTGCGAGATCTGGCCAGGAAGTGCCTGCAACTGGTACGCAGCCGCACCACGCACATTCTTGCGGTCGAAAACATCCTGGCCCGCCAACAGGGACACCGGCTGGACAGTAACTCGGTCAAACGCCTGACAGCAGAACTCGTCGATCAGATGGGATTGGACGAGGATGTTGCCTTTGCCCTCAAAACCAATGTGGCCGTAATAGCCACCTTGAACGTACCGATCCACCTTCTTGAAAAGTGTCTTCAAGAAAAGATCGGGAAGCAAGCGATCTATCAGTTACTGACGAGCGTACCGGGTATCGGCCAGGCGCTGGCCACCACGATCCTGCTGGAGACCGGCCCGATCAAGCGCTTTGCCGCAGTCGGCCACTACGCCTCCTACGTACGCTGTGTCGACAGCGAACGCCTCAGTAACGGCAAGAAAAAGGGAGAAGGCAACATCAAGAATGGCAACAAATACCTGTGTTGGGCCTTCGTCGAAGCCGCCCATTTCGCGCGTCGCTACTGTGAAGAAGCCTGACGTTTCTTTGACCGCAAGAAAGCCAGGACCAACAACGTGGTTGCCACCAAGGCGCTGGCGCACAAACTGGCGCGAGCGTGCTGCCACATCCTGAAGGAGCAAAAGCCCTTTGACGTGACACCCGACTTTGACACCGCTAAGACACACAAACCTCTGGAAGCCGCCTAGCGCAAGGCCTCCGGCGAAGTAGCCGAAAGGGGTGTGTATCTAGGCGGGGAACGTGCTCAATCCAGATTCAGGATGGGCTTGGGCGGCTTAATCTTTAATGTTTTCAATCGCTTAACGGCGCCCGTTGAGGGTTCCGTGACTTGCCAGACACGACCGTTGGGGCTGGACAATAGCGCCGTTGAATTTGTTTCAGGTCATTCCTGACGTTGCGCCAAGTGTCCTGACAAGCGTGTTCGATGGCGCGTTCCAGTAAGAGGGAGAGTACGGTGAGGGCAATGTGGGCGTGAATGCGATGCGGCGCCCAGTGAAACACGGGACGCATCTTCAAGCCGCTCTTCATCGTTCGCCAGGCTTCTTCCACTCGCTGTTGCTGTTTGTAGCCCAGCGCCATGTCTTCCGCCGTGAGGGTGTCGTCGTTGCTATGCACGACGAACTTGCCATCGAAGCGCTCCCGTTCGATGACCGCCTGGCGGTCGATGACCAGTCCCTGTTTTGTTTCCTTCAGCAAGTGCCCATAGCGGGCGCTGGCGCGCAAGGCGCAGACTCGTTTTGTATGGGTAGAACTGACCTTGGCCCGTTCGGACAGACTCGCCCGTTCCGCCTCCAGTTCGTGCAGGAGTTCTTCCCGATGCGACTTCTGGCGCTTGGCTTCCAGCG
>BNUC01000063.1 GCA_025997075.1 Betaproteobacteria bacterium
TCCAAATCCATCATCAGGGAAAAGAAGTCACCCATGTTCATCGATGTGCCCTACAAGGTGCGCGGCGGTTGTTTCGATTTAACTGAATGTCCGGCGGTCCGCTTTGGTGAGCCGGCGAATGCGGACTATGCCCGGCGCGACCCGTTGACTATCAAGATGCGGAATATCTTCGGATTTCGCAGCCTGGTCATTGACGGCTGGAAATTGACCTGATTCCGGTGTTTCGGGGAGACCAAGCCTGATATCGGGAAAATTTGAAATGGGCGCTTTAAGCGCCCATTTCCTTGTTCATACCACGAGAAGCATCACTGCTTCGTATCTTTTACCTCGTCTTGCGCTTCGAGCCACAAGGCGCTGACGATACTCGCCATGACGGCGAACCCCAGGCCGAGAATCCAGGCGAAATACCACATGATCATTCCTTTCCGGTATTTCCGCTCCCAATCGCCGCTGACTTTGTTAACTTCACGTCATTGACGGTTGGTGAGCGGAGTTAATTATCAATAAACAGCTTCGTCGTTCTTGACGATGAAATCGCGCGTGACCTTGCCGGCCATGATGCGGTAGGCCCAACCGGTATAGGCGACGACGATCGGGGTGAAGATCAGCGCGACATAAAACATCACGTTCAGCGTGAAATGGCTCGATGTCGCGTCCCAGGCGGTCAGGCTGGCTTTGGGCATTTCTGACGAAGGCAGAACAAAGGGGAACAGTGCGATGCCCGCGGTGCTGATCACCGAAACGCAGACCAATGATGAGCCGATGAAGGCCAGTATCGTCTTGCCGGCGCGAATGGTGAGCAGTACGACGAAGCCGCCTACGTAGGCTAATACGGGCATCAGCCAGAGGATCGGATATTTCCCGTAGTTGGTAAACCATCCGCCGGGGCTGCGTCCGACTTCCTTCATCAGCGGGTTGATCGCTGAACCGATATCGCCGATCGACTCGATGACGTAGCCGTCGATGAAAGAGACCCAGATGCCGCCGAGCGAGAAGAGTACGATCAGGGCGATGGCAATGAGGCTGGCTGCTTTTTTGGCGCGCGCTTGCAGATCGCCGTCGGTGCGATGTGAGAGGAAGGTTGCGCCTTGCAGCAGGATCATCGACACACTGACAAGCCCGAAGAGCACCGCGAACGGATTGAGCAGCGCCCAGAACGAGCCCGAGTAGAACGAACGCATGGTTTCATCGAGCCGGAACGGCACGCCGAGAAACAGGTTACCGAAGGCCACGCCGAAAACCAGCGCCGGCACCGCGCTACCGGCGAACAGCCCCCAGTCCCAGGAAGCGCGCCACTTCGGGGCGCTCAGTTTGGAACGGTACTCAAAGCCGACCGGACGGAAGAACAGGGCAAACAACACCAGCAGCATCGCCCAGTAAAAGCCGGAGAACGCGGTGGCGTAGACGAAGGGCCAGGCAGCGAAAACGGCGCCGCCAGCCGTGATGAACCACACCTGGTTACCGTCCCAGTGCGGGGCGATGGTGTTGATCATCACGCGCCGGTCGGTGTCGTCCTTGCCGAGAACCGGCAACAGCATACCGACGCCCATGTCGTGGCCGTCCATGATGGCGAAGCCGATCAGCAACACGCCGACGAGCACCCACCAGATCAATTTCAGGATTACGTAATCAAGCATTTGGTGTTCTCCCTCAAGCGTTATTCGGTTGCAGGACGGTGGGGCCGAGACGGGCGTACTTGAACATCAGGAACATCTCGACAATCAGCAGCAGGGTGTAGAAACCGACGAAACCGGCGAGCGAACCCCATAAGCTGGCGGAAGACAGGGAAGAGGCCGAGAGGTGGGTCGGCAACATCCCGAATACCGTCCAGGGCTGGCGACCGTATTCCGCGACGAACCAGCCACACATGCAGGCGATCCACGGCGCCGGCAGGCTATACAGGAAAGCCTTCAGCAGCAACGGATACTGGCGGTGCTTATTGCTGATGGAGAGCCAGATCGCGACGACGAACAGGGCAAACATCAGGAAGCCGAGGCCGACCATGACGCGGAAGCTCCAGAACAGCGGCGCGACCTTGGGCACGGAATCCACCGCCGCTTTCGCGATGACCTCCGGCGTCGCCTGGCGCACATCCTCGACGTGGCGCTTGACCAGCAAACCATAGCCCATGTCGGCTTCGTGTTGCTGGAAGGTTTCCCGCGCCACCGTGTCATTCGGGTTTTTGTTCATCTCTTCGAGCGCGATGATGGCTTGCACCCCCGAGGCGATGCGTTCCTTGTTCGTCTCGCGGATTTCGCGGATGCCCGGCACTTTTTCAGTGAGCGTACGGGTCCACATCAGGCCGCCTCCATAGGGGAGATGGATCTCCCAGTCATTGGCCTGTTTCTCCTCGTTGGGCCAGGCGATGACGTTGAAACCGGCCGGCGCCGCTTCGGTCTCCCAGATGGCCTCGGTAGCCGCCAGCTTGGAGGGCTGTAATTGAGCCACCTCGTAACCGGCTTCGTCGCCGATAATGATCGCCGACAACGCACCGGCGACGCCAAAGATCGACGCGATGCGGAACGAGCGGCGCGCGAATTCGACATGCTTGCCATTAAGCAAGTACCACGCGGAAATGGCGAGCACGAACAGCGAACCGGTCACGTAACCGGCGGATACGGCATGCACGAACTTGGACTGGGCGACGGGGTTGAACACGAGCGCCGCGAAGTCGACCAACTCCATGCGCATGGTCACCGGATTGAATGCCGAACCGACCGGATTTTGCATCCAGCCGTTGGCGATCAGGATCAGCACGGCCGACAGGTTCGCACCCAGCGCCATCAGCGCCGAGACGGCAAGGTGCCCGAATTTCGGCAGACGTTTCCAGCCAAAGAAAAACAGGCCGAACATCGTCGATTCGAGGAAGAAAGCCATCAAGCCCTCAATGGCCAGCGGCGCGCCGAAAATATCGCCGACATAGTGCGAGTAGTAGGCCCAGTTGGTCCCGAACTGGAACTCCATCGTAATGCCGGTGGTGACCCCAAGCGCAAAGTTGATGCCGAACAGCTTGCCCCAGAACTGGGTCATCTCTTTATAGATCTGTTTTCCGGTCAGCACGTAAACCGATTCCATAATGACGAGGATCCACGACAATCCGAGCGTCAGAGGAACGAAGATGAAGTGGTACATCGCCGTCGCCGCGAATTGCAGGCGCGACAGGTCAACGACCGTCGAGTCGATCATTTGTGGTCTCCTGAAGAAGTTGAAATGTGAACGGGGGGAGCGCTGGCAGTACTGGCGATGCGGTTGCTCATTGCGTCGATGTCGACCGTAACCTTGTTCGGCTTGATGAAGACATTCCAGAGCAACGCAAGCAGGATGACCTTGACGACCAGTACGATGGCCAGGTGATAGGTCAGCCGCCACCGGCGCGGGGCGGATGAAGGCAGAGCAGGTTCAGTTGTGAGGTTCATCGAAAACGTATTCTGGTTTAATGGAGGCAGATTGCCTGGGGTGGGTTTGTCCCGGAACAGCTTTGATTACAGGCCAGACATTCGTCCATTCTATATCAACTCATGCTTGTCCGAATGTCAGTCCAAGGTATCACCGATACCGGGTAACCTCTCCGAGAAATGTTTTTATGATCGATATAATGATTGATCTATATCAATTCGTCAAGAGCGGCATGAGTTCCTCGATGAGAGTGCTGAACGGCGCGTGTGCACGGCAATTCTGTGTCGATGGCCAGAGATGGCGTTCATGTTGATATGAATCAATTTTTCGCCGATTTGCTCCGATTTGCGCCAACGTTCCAGCTTTGCTTACAGCCTCGGAGAGCACCAAATTCCAGTTATCATCAGTTTTATGGGGCGGGCGGCGCAACCCCAACATATGTGGCCTATTCCTACCTCGCCATTCCTTTATTGCCCGGAATCCAGAACTACCGACACGCGCTTTAACATCAAGCTCAATCAGGAAGACAAGGAAATTTTTGCGCAAGCCGCCGCCTTGACGGGCACAACGATGGCGGATTTCGTGTGCGTCGCCGCGAAGGAAAAAGCGCAGGAATTGTTGGCGCGTGAATCGCGCATCACGCTGTCATCGGAGGATTTCAAAGCCTTTGTCGAATCGCTGGATGCCGCCTTCACTCCAAACCCTGCGCTCAAGGCCGCGATGGGACTCGTCAAGCAAGACGTTCAGCGTGTTTGAAGAACAAGTGCTTGATCCGGCGATTCATAAGCTTGCGCCGGAAGACGCATGCAGATGGCAACGCACCACATGCGCCGCGTTCTCTTCTCCAACATCGAAGGCTTCCGGATAATCAACGCGACAACATTCCACCGCCCGTGGACATCGCGGATGGAAATGGCAGCCCGATGGCGGTCTGGCCGGTGACGGCGTTTCTCCGGCCAGGCGAATGACCGTGTCGTTTTTCTCCAGGCGCGGGCTGGGAACGGCCGAGAGCAGCGCCTCGGTATAGGGATGCTTCGGCGAGCGCAGCACGGCGTCGACGGGTCCGCGCTCGACGATGCGTCCGAGATACATCACCGCGACCTCGTGCGCCAGGTATTTGACCACGGCGAAATTGTGGGTGATGAACAGGTAGGCCAGGCCCAGCTCGTCCTGCAACTGTTTGAGCAGGTTGAGAATCTGTGCCTGTACCGACACATCGAGCGCCGAGGTCGGCTCGTCGCACACCACGAGTTCCGGTTGCACCGCCAGCGCGCGGGCAATGGCGATGCGTTGTCGCTGACCGCCCGAAAATTCGTGGGGATAGCGTTCCGCCGCCTGGCGGTCGAGACCGACCTGCCGCAACAGCGCGGCGACGGCGGCAACGCGATCGGAGGAATCAGCGAGTGCGCCGATTGCACCGAAAGCGCCGACCGCATCCATTCCCTCGGTGATGATTTCCCCGACGGACATGCGCGGATTGAGCGAAGCGAACGGGTCCTGGAAAATCATCTGCAGGCGACGCCGCAGCGGTCGCAGCGCCTTGCGCGACAAGCCGGTGAGATCCTTACCGTCGAAGCGCACCTGACCGCCCGTCGACGGAATCAGCTGCAGGATGGCCTTGCCCACCGTCGTCTTGCCGCAGCCCGATTCGCCGACCAGCGCCAGCGTGCCTCCGCGCTTAAGTTCGAGCGAGACGCCATCGACGGCTTTCACATGACCGACGACGCGCTGCAGAACGCCGCGCCGGATCGGAAAATGCACGCACAGGCTGTCGACTTCGAGCAGATTTTTCGTATTTGCGTCGTCCTGGCGCAGGCCGGAGCCCGGTTCGGCTTGCCCCGACGCCTTGCCCGCCGGATGGCCGCGCCCTTCCGCGACCCCGTGACAGCGCACACGATGGCCGCCGCCTAGGTCAGTCCACACCGGCGATTCGTCCCGGCAGCGTTCCCAGGCGAACGGGCAACGCCCGGCGAAGCGGCAGCCCGTTGGCATGGCGGTCAGCGGCGGAACCTGTCCGGCGATCGTTTCCAGCCATGCGCCGCGATCCGCCATGTCGGGCAGCGCCGCGAACAGTTTCTGCGTGTAGGGATGGCGCGGCGCGCCAAAGAACGCCTCGCCGGGCGCCTCCTCGACGATTTCCCCGGCATACATCACGCCGACGCGGTGCGCCATCCGCGCGACGACTCCCAGATCGTGCGTGATCAGCAACATGCCCATGCCACGCTCGGTCTGTAAACGGCGCAGGAGATCGAGGATCTGCGCCTGGATCGTCACATCGAGCGCCGTCGTCGGCTCATCGGCAATCAGCAGGCGCGGATCGCCGGCCAGCGCCATCGCCACCATCACCCGCTGCTTCATGCCGCCGGAGAGCTGGAACGGGTATTCGGAAAGTCGTCGTTCAGGGTCGGCGATGCCCACCGCCTTGAGCAATTCCACCGCCCGCCCCGTGGCGACGCTCCCCTGCAAGCCCGGATGTTTCTCCAGCACTTCGCCAATCTGCCGACCGACCGTCAGCACGGGATTGAGGCTGGTCGCCGGTTCCTGAAAAATCATCGCCATGCCGCCGCCGCGCACGGTACGCATATCGGCTTCCGCCAGCGCCATGAGATCGCTTCCCTCGAAACGCACCTCGCCGCCAAGCACACGCCCCGCCGCCGGTAAGAGGCGCAGCAACGACAGCGCGGTAACCGACTTGCCGCAGCCGGACTCGCCGAGTAGCACCAGCGTCTCGCCCGCTGCCACGTCGAGACTGACGCCATCGACCGCCGTCAGTACGCGGCGGCCGGCTGTGAAACCGATGCGCAGATTACGGACGGAAAGCAGGGGGATGTTCATCTTGAAGGACATCGTATTTGGGGCCACATCTTCATTTCTTCCCGCCTTTCGCGTTTATCCGCCGCGTTTCCAGTCCACGCCGTGTCTTCGCCAGTTCCTCTTCCAACAGCTTCACGTCGGGCAACACGGTCTGATATTCGGCGGCCAGCACTTTGTTGAGCAAGCCGTCCAGTGCGTAACGCGCCACCGCCGTATTGCGGCGCGTACAGAGAATCAGGCCGACGGGCGGATTTTCTCCGGGAAGCACCCAGTGCTCACGAGCGTAGTTGCAGTACATGTTCATCTGCCCCACATCGGCGTGGCTCAGTTCGTTGAGCTTCAAGTCGATGATGACCAGGCAACGCAGGCGGCGGTGGAAAAACAGCAGGTCGACGCGAAACCAGCTCTCGTCGATACGCATCCGCCGTTGTCTGCCGACAAAAGTAAAGTCACCGCCCAGTTCCAGCAAAAAATCTTCCAGACGGTGTATCAGCGCTTCTTCCAGTTGTGATTCGGAATACTCGTCTTTGAGATTGAGGAATTCGAGCACATAGGGGTCTTTGATGGCCTCGTCCGGGCTCACACTGTCGCCGGATCGCGGCTGACCACCTTTTTCCAGCATGGCGCGCTTGTTTTTGGACAGTAGCGCGCGCGTGTAGAACTGCGTCGAGATTTGCCGGTCGAGCTGCCGCACCGTCCAACCGCTGCGCAAGGCTTCGGCTTCGTAAAATTCACGTTCCTCGGCAGAACGGGTACGGCGAACAAGGTGCACATAGTGCGACCAAGACAGGGGGAACACACTTGCGAGCTGGCTCAAGTCAAAATTCCGAGACAGCGATTCGGAATTCTCCGCCGCGTCCGTTTGGTCAGATTTCCGAGACGCTGTCTCGGAATTTTCCAAGGGCGGGATTGCTGGCGATTTCCGAGACGCTGTCTCGGAAATCTGACTGGAGGGATACGCCTGATAAAACAAGCGCATCTGCTCCAAATTGTCCGCGCTGAAACCACGTCCAAATTGCGCCGTCAGGTCAAGGGACAATCGTTTCAGCAACTCATGGCTATAAGCGGCCCTTCCCTTTCCTCCTTGCTCGAACTCCACGATGCGCCGCCCGATCTCCCAATACGTCGCGGTCATCAGCACGTTGACGCTACGCGCGGCGGCCTGCCGCGCCGCTTCCAGCAGAGCGACGATACCGCCGTGGATGTCGCCGTAATTCTCCGGCGCTTTCACTTTATTCATCTCACATTACCCCATCCTCGGATCGAATGCGTCGCGCACGGCGTCGGCCAGCAGGTTGGCGGCGAGCACCAGCGTGAACATGAAGATGAACGCCGAAACCAGCGACCACCATACGGCCGGTTCGCGCGAGAGCTCCATGCGCGCGCTGTTGATCATCGTGCCGAAGCTGATCATTGTCGGGTCGACGCCGATGCCGACGTAGGACAGTACCGCCTCCGCCAGCACCAGACCGGAGAAGTCCATGACCAGCGCAATGATTACGATGTGCATCAGGTTGGGCAGAATATGGCGGCGCAGGATGGCGAGATCGGCGACGCCAAAGGCTTGGGCGGCCTGGATGTATTCGAGTTCGCGCAGCTTCAGCGTCTCGCCGCGCAGCAGGCGGCACAGGCTGGGCCAGCCGGTCAATCCAAGAATGAAACACAGCGCCAGCAGGCGCAGATCGGCGCGCTCGGCGGCGCTGGAGAACCATTGCGGATGGGTGTCGATGATCACCTGCATCATCAGCACGGAAGCGGCAATCAGCAGCACGCCGGGAATCGAGGACAGCGTCGTATAGAGATATTGAATCGCGTCGTCGACCCAGCCGCGGAAATAGCCAGCCAGAATGCCGAGGCTGATCGCCACGGGCAGGGTCACCAGCGTGGTCACCAGTCCAATCACCAGCGCCGTGCGCACGCTCTTGAGAATCTGATAGAAAACGTCCTGCCCCACCTTGTCCGTGCCGAAGACATGATAATCGCCGGAGAGCAGCGCCAACGGCAGGAATACGATGAGCAGGCCGCCCAGTGCCAGCAGCACGCCGCGCCAGGCGATGGCTGTTTCGCCACGCAAAATGGCGCGTCGACTTTCTCTGCCGAGAATCTCCTTGCGTTTAATTGAGCTCCATACATCCATGAGACTGTGAATATTTTTACGTTGATTTATGCCAACGCCAATACCCAGAAAAATAAACGCGTGCATCCAGACAAGCAAGGCGTCGAACACTCCGTACAGCCCGCGTTTCATGACATCCCCCATCAGTGCGGACTCATCCTTCAAATGCGCGCCGCCATATTTCAGGCGGGGGAAATCGCGCACCGTGCCTTCCGGCGTTTCCAGCGTTTCCTTCGCGTACAGGCGGCTGGCGAAGGGCGCGGAATAGGTTTTCTCGTGGCCGTCGCGCAGGTCTTTGAGCAGGTAGTCGAGGACGGACAGCACTTCAACGGAATAAATGGCTTCGGCTTGTTGACCGGGCGCGGACGGCAGGCGCAGGCGGTAATGCAGGGAATCCAGCAACCCGACGAGCAGAAAGGCGCACAACACCGTCGCCGCGCCCATCGCCACCGCATTTTTTCCCAGGCGCCCCCATGAGCGGCATAAAGACGGGGAACGGCGGGAAAACCAGCCCAGGCCAAGAGCGACCAGCACCAGCAGCCAGATCAAGGCGTCGGACCAGAGCATGACAGGCAGGAAACTCATCGGTCGAACCTTATGCGCGGATCGACCAGGGTATAGGAGATATCCGTCAGGATCAGCCCGACGATGTACAGCACCGAGCCGATGAAAACCATTGAGCGCACGATGGCGAAATCCTGCGCCCGGATCGCGTCGATCGTGTAGCTGCCAAGGCCCGGAATGCCGAAGAACGATTCGGTCAGCAGCGATCCCAAGAACAACAGCGGAATAACCGCCACGACGCCGGTCAGGATGGGAATCAGCGCGTTCTTCAGCACGTGGCGGAACAGCACGGCGGCCTCGGAGAGGCCCTTGGCGCGCGCCGTGCGCACGTAATCCTTGCCGATCTCTTCAAGAAAGATGGTGCGATACCAGCGTGTTGATGAGCCGATGCCGGAAATCACGCCGATCATCACCGGCAGAATCAGAAACTTCCAGGCGTCCAGCCCGCCGCCGAAGCCGGAGATCGGCACCCATCGCCAAAGCTTGCTGACCAGATACTGGCCGCCGATGATGTAGAACAAGCCGGAAATCGACATCATCGCCACGCACAGCACGACGCCCCAGAAATCGAAGGCCGTGGCGCGGAAAAAGGCCAGCAGCAGCGCGAAGCTCACCGTCACGAACAGGCCGAGCGCGAAGGTCGGCAGGGCGACGGCCAGCGACGGCCCCATGCGCATGCTGATTTCGCGCGTGATGTCGCGCCCATCCTCGGCGCGCCCGAAATCCCCGGCGAACATGCGCGCCGACCTGGAAAAGAAAATCGTGTCGGTCAGCGCATCGAATCCCGCTGCCCGGGTATTCACGAATAGAGGTTTGTCATAACTGCGCTCGGTTTTCCATTTTTCGATCGCTTCCGGCGTGACGCGCTTCACTCCGAGCTGCATACGCGCCATGTCGTCCGGCGTGTTGACGATGAAAAACAGCGCGAAAGTGATGAGATTCACGCCGATCAGGATCGGGATCGCGTAGAGGAGGCGGCGTAGGAGATAGGCGAACATGGCTAGGATTGATTTTTCGGTTTGTCTTTAGTCTCTGCCGGACAGACATAAATCCGCATCATGCATTTTCTCCCTTTTCCTTGCCGTCGCGGGTGGGGCGTTCGGCTTCAAGCCACGCTTATTACTCATTCCAGGCTCTCCCGCCGTTGCGCCAGCCTTTGTAGCGCCAGTTCGCGCTCGCGTTCCAATTCGCGCCTGAGTTCTTCCTCACTCGGAAAATAGGGCAGGTATTTGGCGGCGAACAATTGTTGCTGTTCGGCGAGTACGGAATAATGCGCCACGGCTTCGCTTTTTTCGCTGCACAGCACCAAACCGATGGTGGGGTTATCGTCCGCGCCTTTGACTTCTCCATCGTAGCAGCGAACGTAAGTGTCCATTTGCCCCATGTCCTGATGCATCAACTTGCCCATCTTCAAATCCACCAGCAGAAAGCACTTGAGCCTGTAGTTGTAGAACACAAGGTCTATGTAAAAGTCCTCGTCGGAAAAGCTCACACGCTGTTGCCGCGAGACAAAGGCGAATCCCCGACCCAGTTCCAGCAAAAAGGCTTGCAGGTTATCCATGATGGCCTGCTCCAGATCACTTTCCAGAAAACGGGGAGTATTCAGGTTCAGGAAGTCAAGCACATAGGGATCACGCAGGAAGTCTTTGCGGGTTTCGGCGAGCGGCGCGATATTTTGCCGGGCTTCGGCCTCCACCAGCGCACGGTCTTTGCTGCTCAACAGGCGTTCGTAATAGAGCACGCTGATTTGCCGCTCCAATGCGCGGCTGCTCCAATTCTGGCGGATGGCTTCTTGCAGATACCATTGGCGGGCGGATGGATTTTCAACGCGCGCCAGCGCATTGTAGTGCGTCCAGCTCAATTCGAGAGGCACTGCCTCTCGAATTGGAAAAGCCAGGTAGAACCGGCGCATGTTGCGCAGGTTGCTGGCGTCAAAACCTCTGCCGAACAGTTCCGTGAGCCGGGCGGACAATTCTGCGAGTTGTCGCTGGCCGTAAGCAGCGCGCGCCTGTCCCTGCTGCTCATGCTCCACGATCAGACGGCCAATTTCCCAATAACCGCCAACCATCGCCTGATTGACACTCTGCCGTACATGAGCGCGAGCCTGCCGCACGACCTCGGCAATCTGGCTGACCAGCGCGCTCAAGGGAGTAGCTTCGGGGAGGACGGGTTTTTGTTTATTGGTCATCATTATTCAAAATCAATTTTTGATCTCCTGTTCCAGTCCAGATTTGAGGTCGAGGTTGAGCGGCTCAAGTCTCATTTTGGTTATTCCAAAGGTCTCGCCGTCTGACGTTCGCGCCGACGATAAGCCGTCACCGCCGGCACAGCTATCACCACCAATACAACGCCAATCGCAATAAGCGGCCAGAGCGCCGGCGCGTTCCATTCGTGCCGCAACCGGGCGCGTTCGGCGATGTCGATGCGCTGGTATTTGAGCGTGTTGTTCGCCACTTCGTGCGGTTTGCGATTGTGCATCCAGGCGTGGGCGAGCGTGTAGCTTTTCGGGTGAAAACCGAAAATCCAGGGCGCGTCCTCCTGCAAGACGCGTTTCATGCGCCGGATGATTTCTTCCCGTTGCGGCGTGTCGTCCATATCCTTCATCCGGGCGAACAGGCGGTCGTACTCGGCATTGACGTAATTCGAGGTGTTCTCGCCGCCCGTGGCAAGCTTGGCTTCGCTGCCGGACAGCAGGAAGAAGAAATTCTCCGGATCGGGATAATCGGCGTTCCAGCCGAGGAAATAAATCTGCATCGCGCCCTTGCGCAGTTTTTCCTGGAAACGGTTGTAATCGGTCGCGCGCACGACGAGCTGGATGTCGAGTTTGGCGAACTGGCGCGTCAGCCAATCATTGCGCGGCTTGTCGTCCACGCCGCCGCCCGTGGAATCGAGGTAGAGCACCAGCGGCTCGCCGGTCCGGGCGTCGCGTCCGTTGGGCCAGCCGGCCTCGGCCAGCAGCGCCCTGGCCGCTTCGATCGGTTTGCGCCGCGCCTCACCGTCGCGCCACTCGTAAACGACTGGATTGATTCCGGCTTCTCCTTCGCCGTAACCAAAAATTCCCGGCGGCAAGGGGCTCATGGCGGCCATCCCGCGCCCATTGAGGAAAATCGAGATGAATTCCTCCTGGTCGATGGCAATCGACAGCGCCTGACGCAGTTTGCGCGCGCGCTCTTCGCCAACGCCGTCCTTACCGCCAACGATGGGATCGAGCAGATTGAATCCCTGGTAGAAGATCGTCGCGCGCAGCCGGGTCAGCAGGCGGATTCCCCTGTCCTGCATCTCGCCGGAAAGCCGCACGCCACCGTCAATGTCCAGGCGCACCGCCTGATCGAAGCTGTCCGAGGCAATGCCGGAGGCATCGTAATAACCTTGCAGGAATTTGTTCCAGTACGGGATGCTTTCCTTTTCACGGGTGAAAACGACGGTGTCGATCTGCGGCAGCGGCTTGCCGCAGTCGTCCAGCAGACCGGCCTCGCGGTCGCCCGCCTCGCCTTCGCACGGATAGGTTTCGCCGTGGAAATTCGGATTCCGTTGAAGCACCATGCGGCTGTTCGGATCGTTCGCGGCCAGGAAATACGGCCCGGTGCCGACCGGGTACCAGTCGAGCGTCAGATTTTTTGCCGCCATCCCCGGCTGGCTGTAAAAACGGTCGGCCTCGCGCGGCACCGGCGCAAAGAAAGGCATCGCCAGCCAATAGCGGAATTGCGGATATTTGCCGATCAGCGTGATGCGGTAAGTATGACGATCGATTCTGGTCACGCCGGAAAGCAGAAAGCGGTCGAGATCGAGCCAGGCCTCTTCCGGCAGGTTTTTCGCTTCTTCCCGCAAAACTTCGCCCAGCTCCTTCAGACCGGCGATATGCGCGGCCATCATCCCGGCAATCGGCGAATGCAGACGCGGATGCGCCAGACGCTTGATCTGGTAGATGTAATCGTCCGCGGTCAGCTCGCGCGTCCCCGTCTGCGCGAAATCGGCCAGCGTGTCGATACCCGCGAGTTTCGCCGCGTCAAGATCGGCATAGAGGGGATGTCCGCCGGAATCCACGGCGAACGCGGGATGCGGCGAAAAGCGTATCCCCGGACGGATGCGCACCTCGTAAACGCTGTGGGCAATCGCCTCCGGCGGCGCGTCGGCGGCCAGCCGATTCCCCTCGGCATCGAAATATTCAGGCTCCGGAACAGCCGCCGCCGTGCCCGGAATGAGGGTATACGGGCGCTTCAGGTAGTGATACTGCAAGGGCGGCTCGTAGATTTGCGCCGTGAATGTGGCCTCGTCCTCGGTATAGGAACGCGCCGGATCGAGGTGCTTGGGACGCTCGGTAAACGCCGAATACAAAATGTTCCTGCCTCTTTCGTTGCGGGGATAGGGATCATTCTGCTCGCTGGCGCAGGCGGCAAGCAGCAGGGAAAGCAGGGAGACGATCAGCGCCTTTCCAATGAACGCCATCACTTTTCCCTTTGTTCTTGATCAGGCAACACTTGCCAATGGCCGCCCTTGTCGGGACCGACGCGTACCAGTCGGCCCGATTCGCGCAGGGCGCGTATGGCGCGTTTGATTGCGCTTTCAGACTTGTTCAACCGCGATGCCAGTTCGGAAAAGGACAGAGAGGGATTCTCAAGTAGCAGCGCCAGAATCAGACCGGGCGTTTTCCCTGTCGTTTTCCCTGCATTCAGGGGCGTTTTCAGGGGCGTTTTCAGGGGCGTTTTCAGGGGCGTTTTCAGGGGCGTTTTCAGGGGCGTTTTCAGGGGCAGATCAAAAGTCAGCACCACTGCTCCACCAGCCCGCGCTGTCGTAACCGGCGGCTGCAATCCCGCCTCGCGCATCAGGCGTGCTATCTTCAAGGTGCCGCGCCCCCAGGTTTCGATGATACCGCGCCGGTAAAAAGCATTGGCAATCATCGGGTTCCAGGGCCGGGATTCGTGCTCGCGCAACAGCGCCTCCGGCGTCAGGCCGAAATGCAAATCGCCAATGGAAATGATTTCCAATCTATCGTCATACATCGCCACGCTCACCGAACCGCCGCCAATGGCGTAGTCCCGATGCACAAAGGCATTGGCAAGCGCCTCGCGCAAGGCTTCCACTGGCAGCAGCGGGGTGTCCTCGCGTTCCATCCTGCCGGGGATAATGCGGCCTGCCACCGGCAGCGATTCGATCAGAAAACGCTCTGCCTTGCGCATCAGCGCGAAAGCGTTGCCATGAAACTGGCGGTTGTCCAGAAACTCGTCGCGGGTTACACCCTTGAAACGCGCTACCTTCAGCAACAGTTGCGGGAAATCCGGCAAGAGCGTTTCGTCTTTGCAGAACAGCACCACCGCCGCCCGCGAAAGCTTGTCGCCCTCCACCAGCAGCCCCAACCCACGCAGTATTTCCAGCGGCTCACGTGTGCCGGGGTCTTCAATGCGGCCCCGGCGAATGGATTCTTCCAGCGTGAGCACCATTTCCCGCCTATCCAGTCGCATCGCGTCCCAGCCCTCGGCGGGCTGGTTTTCCCAACGCTGGGTGGCGTGCAATTCCTCCAGCAACAGGCGTTGATGCACGTCACGCGGCATCACCCGCGTGGTGTTCAGTACCCGCTCGTAGGCCACACCACGAAAGCTCACCACCCGCGCGCTATGTGCCACGCTCACTACCAGCACTTCAAGTTCCGACCCCGACGCAGCACTTACACGTTCAACAACAGGAAAAATCGGCGGCTCGAAACCCTGGAACTCCTGCGCCAGTTCTTCCAGCGTGCGGTCACTCACTGTCTGGCCTATCGCCTTGCCAGCAGGCGTAACGCCAAACAGCACACGTCCGCCTTGACCGTTAGCAAAAGCGCAGAGCGTGCGACAGGCGCGCTCCTTCTCGGCGATGGATTTTTTGAATTCGAGAGTAGCAGATTCGCTAGGGCCGAAATTTGCGATCATGGTTCTCCTTGTTCTTCACCGGCTTTCAGCCGAACTACTGAGATTTCATTATTCATGATAAAAGCCCACATTATCTACGGTAAAGGTTATCCACTCATCGTACAGGCTTCCTCAGATTGGCATCACTCATTTCTGTCGGCGCTCACTTGGGGTTTCAATACGTTGAGAATTTTTACTCAACGTATTGAGTAAAATGTTAACCAACTTTTTGTCATATCTTTGACGAATTCCCGGATGCTTTCCGGATGAAGGCAACCAACTCCGTAATCCTCTTTCGCAAGTCGAGGATGCTGAGATCTGCATCCATGCCTGCTATCTCTTGCGCGACTTTAATTTTATCCGCAGTCTGATCCTTGTCATTCGTGTCCACATATTTCAGCATATGACCATATTGGCTCATGTTTCCAAGGTTTTTAATCCTCTTACCACAGACCTTTTCCAAGGCCACTTTTGCCAGTGATGCTGGAATATAATTCTCGACCTCACGCCCCGCTGTCACCCAAACACATCCATCTGACAACTCATCACGAATTCGCCGCTTAGTGTCGTTGATTCGCACATTTCTGTTTTTTTTGTCACTGTCAATAATCACTGCAACGTTTCGGTTAAGTCTGCGAAGCGATATGAATTCATTTACATCTTCGTCCGTCGCACTCAGGTGAGAAAGCAGTCTGCCTCCGTAGAACATGATCGAGAAGTCGATTCCTTCTACCAAGTCTATCGCAATCGCCTTGATCCAGTGCAGCAGATAAATTCGATCTGATGGCCCTTCCACCCAGATAATTGCATTGCACTGGAGCAAGTCGGACGCTTGGTATCCGAGAGCGCGACATATTTCGAATTTGTCGTTTGGCGTAGACGTCAAACGGATGCGAGTAAAGCCATCGGACTGGGTTACGGAGAAAACTGCAGCAGGTACCGCGTCGAGCATCACCGAAGAGTGCGTCGCAATGAAGTACTGATTGCTGGTCTCGGTGTGTAGATAACAGATGAGCTTTCTCTGCAACAATGGATGAAGGTGGATCTCTGGCTCTTCGAGGCAGACTATCTGGTTCTCTGCCAAAGTACAGAAAGCAGCCAGCATGATGATCTCATGAATGCCAGTACCTAATGCAGCAAGCGGAAGAGTCTTACCTTCCATGTGCACAAGAAGACGGTCGCGTTTAAAAGGCACCTCAATGGTGGCATTTTTGACGCCAGTGATGATTCTGACAAATCGTTGGATAGCTTCCAATTTCTCGCGTGACACCTGATAAGTGGTGTAATCATCAGGGTTCTGCAACTTTGCTATTTCATTAATCAACCCGGTACCAGAAAAATCTGCTAGAGAATCACCGACAGAAATCTGGCGTATCGCAGGTATCATCTTTACGTTTGGAATATTTGGCATGGCGACTGCTGCGATACGACCCAAAACACCCGAAATCCAATCAGACTTGCCTCCACCGCGCATACTCAGTGCCTGCTCCCAAATGCGCTCCCAATCACGTTCGAGAAGAAACCTCTCCGCAGTCGTGTTGTCCCAATCGAGGAGTTTCACCTTTTGCGCGCCGTTACCTGATCTTATCCAGATGCAACCATCTTTGGCCAGCGCGTCTATCAGACCTTTTGTGTCAATGCCTATATCTTTTTTGACAATTTCGGCTGGCGTTCCAAATCCGAATTTGATGTCTCCGACTTGCCGCCCAATGGGAACATCCTCTTGGGAATATTCCCTGGCCCAGACCCAGTTGCCTAGCATCGCTGAGATCGGTGATACGGGTTGTTTCCCATGCAGGTATTTATCGAGGAATTGAAGAACTGTAGATTTGCCGGAATTGTTCGGCCCCACAAGAAAGTTCATCTTCTTCAGTGGAACAAGTCTGACACCTTCGGCGCTAATGCCTTTGAAAGACTTCAGATAGAAACCGTGGATCAACACGTCGTTCATTTCAGGATATCCAGTTGAGCTATACGCAGTTCTCCCGAAACCAGTTGTGGGAGCAAGGTGTCGCGGAGTTGAGCAAGGGCGCAGGATTCGCGCTCGTTTTCCACGATATTTTGGTAGAGCGGCTCAACCTGATGACGAAATACGCTCAGCACTGCTTCGGAAGGAATGATGACTGGAAGCGGACGGAAGTTGCTCTTGCTGATTTCAAGAAAAGTTGAGCCATTGAGATAGCGAAGTGGCACCGACGAAACGTCGCCACGACGAACTTCTAGGAAGTCTGTTCCTCGAATTACGCGATAAGCTACCAACCCTTCATCAGGAGAATCCTTACCCCAATCGCCGTCTTTGGTCGTTACCAGCAAGTCACGTAGCTTTTCGGAATACCACTCACCCGCCATACCCAAGCTCCTTCAAGTTGACGACGTAAGTTTTGCTATCGGCGGCAGTTATTCGAAAGTTTCGAATAACTGCTTCTTCCTCCAACTCGCTGTCGTCAAATACCTTTTCTAGGTGATAGTGGTTGCGACGGATTTTAACCGCATCGAATTCGACACGATCAGATCCGGGGTTGTTCAGATATTCCCAAATGCCGAGGAATTCCACGGTGGAACGGGTACACATCCAGTTTTGGATGATGAATCTGAGGTCATCTGCGTTCACGTGTTTGTCTAACCCTTTATTTTTCATGGTTCATGGTGTCATCAATTTGCGCGTCGACTTTCTTGCCACTGCCAGCGTCCGCGATCACATCTCCCAGCAGCCGTGAAAAATCAATGGCGTTCTTCCAGGTAAGGACAGGTCTGCCCGTGCGCGTCTCAATGTCGCGCCGCGCATTACCGGCGACCTCTCCCCCGGAACGCGCGACCTTCTTGTTTTCATCGAAGGTCTGCGGTTGCTGCTCTTTTGAGATTTCCGTGGTCGTAGCTTCAGCAAGCATGTTCAGTACCAGTTCGAGCGTCGACATATTGTCGCGGAGATTCTCCTTTTTCAGCCCTTTGAATTGCTTGTACTGCCAGGTAGACATGCCTGACCACGCTTTTGTGATTTCATCGGTGAGGATAGCGTACTCCATGCCTTGTTTTACGCCCCGATCCTCCCATTCATCGGTAAGTTCCTTGCGTACCTGAATGGCCTGCAAACGCTGGTTGATCCATTCGCGGCTGTAACCCTTTTTCAGATAAGTCGCCAGTGCGCGGTCGATGGTGAGTTCCGGATCGATAGTTTCCTCGATTCGCTCACGCCCGACTTGAGCCAGCCACATCTTGAATGGCTCTGCCTTTGGCGATGGGATAGACTGAATGATACGGAGAAGCTGCCCGGTGTCGGCAACATCGGTGGCGTAACGCTTTCCGTCCGATGCCTTCAATTTCAGTTGCTGACAGTTTGTCAGCAACTGCGAGCCTTCTTCGATGAGCCGTTCTTTCAGCTTTGCCCAATAATTGCTCGCGCCGCGTTGTGTCAGTTGGTCGGTCAATACAGCCACAACATCCACAATGGAGAAATACCATTCCTGTGCATCTGCATCCCAGGCGGTACGGATGCGCTTGTCTTCAAATAATTGAATTTTGTTTTCATTCATTGCGTTTTCTCCCATCTCATCCCGGCAGCCTAATCCCATCGGATTCGATGAGATTAAAATCGGAGTTGATCTGGGCAGCAAACGGCTGTATTGCGTCGGTATGGATACCTGATAAGCTTTCCAACTTACCCGATAAGGCGTTTAACTTACTAGATAAGGTTTCAGACTTACTACTTTGTGCGTTCATGCCTCACTCCAGAATCCAAGTATGTCAAATTCTCCCTGATCTGTTCGTCCAGTTTGGCGCTTTCAACCCTCTGTGCCTGCATCTATCTGTGCTGTCAGCCGCTGCATCTTTTCCTCGAACGGCTCGCCGTCATCCTCCACCGCCTGCGTGCCAACATACCTCCCCGGCGTGAGCACATGCCTATGTTTGCGTATCTCTTTCAGCGTTGTCGCCTTACAGAACCCGGGAACATCCTGATACTCGCCCCGCCATGCGTAATAGGTGGCAGCAATCTTCCGAATATCCTCATCAGTCAGTTCGCGCCGGGTGCGGTCGACCAGTTGGCCCATGTTGCGGGCGTCGATGAACAACACTTCGCCACTGCGGTCGCGCAGGGGAGTGTTGCCGCGCTTGCCATTGGATTTGTCACGGGCCAGGAACCACAGGCAGGCCGGAATCTGGGTGGAGTAAAAGAGCTGGCCCGGTAGCGCGACCATGCAATCGACAACGTTCTGTTCGACCAGTTCCCGGCGGATGTCGCCCTCGCCGGATTGCGTGGAGGACATTGAGCCATTGGCCAGCACCACGCCCGCCGTGCCATTGGGCGCAAGGTGATGGACGATGTGTTGGGGCCAGGCATAGTTGGCGTTGCCAACCGGCGGGACGCTGAATTTCCAGCGCACGTCCTCGCGCAGACGCTCGCCGCCCCAGTCCGAGATGTTGAACGGCGGATTATAGTCGGCCTTGAGGTCGCGCAGTTCGTCCTTGTGGAAGCTGCCTTCGTTGTTCCAGCGGATGTCGGAGTCGATGCCCCGCACCGCAGGGTTCATCTTGGCGAGCCACCACGTTATATAATTTGATTCCTGTCCATAGATGGCGATGTCGCCGATGCGGCCCCCGTGTTCCTGCACGAACTTCTCGGACTGCACAAACATCCCGCCCGAGCCGCAACACGGGTCATAGATACGACCCTGATACGGTTCCAGCATCTCGACGAGCACACGCACAACGGAACGCGGCGTGTAGAACTCGCCGCCGCGCTTGCCCTCTGCGCCAGCGAACTGGCCGAGAAAGTATTCATAGACGCGCCCGAGGATGTCGCGGGAAGCATGCCCTTCTTCATTGAGGGCGATCCCGGAGATCAGGTCGATCAACTCGCCGAGCATCACCTTGTTGAGGGCGGGGCGGGCGTAGTCTTTGGGGAGCACGCCTTTGAGCGAGTCGTTGTCCTTCTCGATGGCGCGCATCGCATCGTCGATGGACAGGCCAATGATGGAGAGCCTGGCGTTCGCCTGCAGGTGCGACCAGCGCGCGTCTTTAGGCACCCAGAACGCGTTATCGGCGAGGTATTCGTCCTTGTCCTCGGCCGCCTGCGGGTTTTCGGCCTGCGGGGCCTTGTGTTTGGCCTCGAAGGCGTCCGAGATGTATTTCAGGAAGATGAGGCCCAACGCGACATACTTGTAGTCGGACGGCTCCATATTGCCGCGCAGCTTGTCGGCGGCCTTGAACATCTCGGCCTCAAAGCCGAGCTTGCTGCTGTTTTTGTTGGTGTCGTTCTGAAGCATCGTGTTCTGTCCTGTTTCCATAAATCCTCCTGCACGACCCGAAATTCAGCGGCCTATGCCTCCGGCGCGATCTCATGGCGGGTCTGCTCCCGGAAAATGGCAAAAGTTTATCAGGCAAGCGTACGCGATGTCTGCCGGTTGCCCGGAACGTTTACACCCCCCTCGACTCGAACGCATCAGGGCTATTGCATACGCAAATGTCGTAAACAGTTGAAATAAAACGTTTACATTCAATCAGTTATGACAGAGTATTGTAAACTTTAAGCAAATCTGGTCTACTCTCGATTTTTATCGGGAGGCGTCATGACACTGATAGAAGTGTTTTCCAGGGTGGAAGATCCACGTCGGGGACCCGCCCGACGGCACGATTTGCACGAAATGATCCTGATCGCGCTATGTGCAGTG
>BNUC01000064.1 GCA_025997075.1 Betaproteobacteria bacterium
AACGTGTCTATGAAAAAGGCGGCAAGGTTTCAGATGAAGATTATGAAAGTTTGAATATCAAACCCGCAGAATTCCATGGCGAATGGAACTACAGAATCTCTCCTGTCTTAATGTAATTGCCTAGTTTATTTGATAACAATGTTTTAGCGTCTACCACCACCGCCATTGCGCCGATTTGCCGTGCGCTCAGCAGACAACGCAGCAGTGCGTCAGCCAGCAGGAAAGCGCCTGCGCCCTGGCCGGAAACGTTTTTGTCTACCGCCAGCCTGCCCAGCAAAGTCACTGGAAGTTGGTCGTAACGCGGCAGCCGTTTCACCAGCGGCTCTGGCAGTTCTCCTACAGCGATCAGGGAGGCAGACAGCGAGTAGAAACCCTTGACAATGCGGCCCTCGGGCTCCAACAGCACAAAAGATGCAGCGACATGGCGTTCGGCGTCCTGCCTTGCCTGGTGTTTCAGATAGCGGTTCAGCGCATCCACACCGCAATCGAAAAGGTCGCGGTCGTGGGTTTTATCGAGCGCGACAACATGTTGGGGGGATAGCTTCAGCGCCAATCAGACGCCCGCTTTGAGTCGGTAATCGGCCACGGCGCGGCGCAGGCGTTTGCCCGCTTCGGGCGGATCAAGCAGCGCCGAGACGAAAGCGATCTGTTCTTCACGTGAGAGTCGCACAATCTCGTGCTCTCGCACGATGCGGGCAGCGGCTTCCTGCGCGCTGTCGATCATGAATTCACTCAAGGTGCGCCCGGAGAGGCTGGCGGCGTGCAGGAAGAAATTTTTCTGTTCGCTGGAAACGCGCGCATCCAGCCGCGCGTTGCGCGAACGGGGAGACGTTGCGGCGGTGGAAGTGTGAGGCATGGCGGCATCCGGGGGAACAAGAGGCTAAAAGTGTACAACAAATGTGTGTGCCGCTCAACGAATGGATGGGAAGGGACAGCAGCGCGTAGGGCGCAAAAGCGTAGCGCCTTGCGCCGGATGGCGCAATGGATTCTCTCAAAAGGCGACAATTACCAATCGTCGCCGCCGTATTCCCGATGGGGCTTATTTTTTCACGGTCAATCTGCTTTGTCGCAACAGCGTAGACATTCACATTCGACGAATAACGCTTCGCTCATCCGCCCTACGCGAGCTGTCGGATCGGCGGCAAACTGGAAAGTACATCGTCAAGACTTTTCGCCATTTTTCTTCTCCCTCATGCCGATGCTTTACCGAATAATCGGCTTATACCGAATCCGCTTCGGTTTTGCCCCTTCCTCGCCGAGTCGTTTTCTCTTGTCGTCCTCGTATTCTTGATAGTTTCCTGTGAAGAAGCTCCACTGCGATTCACCCTCGCAGGCCAGAATGTGCGTACAGATACGGTCGAGGAACCAGCGATCGTGGGAGATGACCAGCGCGCAGCCGGCGAATTCGAGCAGGGCGTCTTCGAGCGCGCGCAGGGTTTCCACGTCGAGGTCGTTTGACGGTTCGTCGAGCAGCAGCAGGTTGCCGCCGGTCATCAGTGTTTTGGCGAGGTGCAGGCGGCCGCGTTCGCCGCCCGAGAGCTTGCCGACGATTTTCTGCTGGTCGGCGCCCTTGAAGTTGAAGCGGCCGATGTAAGCGCGGCTGGGCATTTCGAATTTGCCGATTTGCAGGATGTCGCGGCCTTCGGAGAGTTCGTCGAAGACGGTTTTGGTGTCGGAGAGGTTTTCGCGGCTCTGGTCGACGTAGGCCATCTTGACTGTCGGCCCGATGTTGACGCTGCCGCTGTCCGGTGATTCGACGCCGGTAATCATGCGGAACAAGGTTGTTTTTCCGGCGCCGTTCGGGCCGATGATGCCGACGATGGCGCCGGGCGGAACGATGAACGAGAGCTCATCGATCAGCAGACGGTCGCCGAAAGCCTTGCTGACGTTCTTGAACTCGATGACCTTGTCGCCGAGGCGTTCCGCGACCGGAATGAAGATTTCCTGCGTTTCGTTGCGCGCCTGGTATTCCTGGGTCGACATTTCCTCGAAGCGGGCGATGCGCGCGCGGCTTTTGGCCTGTCGCGCCTTGGGGTTCGAGCGCACCCATTCGAGTTCCTGCTTCATCGACTTCATGTGCGCGTCGAGCTGCTTTTGCTCGGTTTCGAGGCGCGCTTCCTTCTGCTCCAGCCAGGACGAGTAGTTGCCCTTCCACGGGATGCCGTGCCCGCGATCGAGTTCGAGAATCCACTCGGCGGCATTGTCGAGGAAGTAACGGTCGTGCGTGACGGCGACGACGGTGCCGGGGAAGCGGCAAAGGTACTGCTCCAGCCATTCGACCGATTCGGCATCCAGGTGGTTGGTCGGCTCGTCGAGTAGCAGCATGTCGGGGCGCGAGAGCAGCAGTTTGGCGAGCGCGATGCGGCGCTTCTCGCCGCCCGAGAGGCGCTCGATCGAAGCGTCCCAGGGAGGCAGACGCAGGGCGTCGGCGGCGATCTCCATCTGGTTCTCCGTGTCGGCGCCGGCCGTGGCGATAATCGCTTCAAGCCGCGCCTGTTCCTCGGCGAGCTTGTCAAAATCGGCCTCCGGTTCGGCGTAGGCGGCGTAGACCTGCTCCAGCCGGGCGCGCGCCTCCATCACTTCGCCCATGCCGCTTTCCACTTCCTGCCGCACGGTTTTGTCCGGATCAAGCTTGGGCTCCTGCGGCAGGTAGCCGATCCGGATGCCGGCCAGATGTTGCACTTCGCCGTCATATTCCTTGTCCTCGTTGACCATGATTTTGAGGACCGTCGATTTCCCGGAACCATTGAGGCCCAGCAGGCCGATCTTGGCGCCGGGGAAGAAGGACAGGGAGATGTCCTTGATGATTTGACGTTTCGGGGGAATGGTCTTGCTGACGCGCAGCATCGACATTACATATTGAGCCATGTTGTAACCTTCTTTATAAATCAATAAGTTATAACCGTTTGTTTTTGACGTGTCCAAAACTCGGGCTATCAACGACGGGAATTTCTCTGTCTCGCAAGTACCGGCGCGTCATTTTTGCGTCAGCGTTTCCGAATAGGGATTTTCAGGATCAGCGAATCGATTCGTCGAGCGTGATATCGACCATCATGTCGTTGGAGATTTGTTCGAGGTCGTGTACCAGCAAGCGCGTGTCGAGTTGCGGCGAGGCCGTCAGTTCCGCCGTGGCGTGGAAGAGAATTTCCGCCGACATCGGCGCGCTGGCCGTGTGGGTGGAGAGTTCCTCGACGTTAACGGCGTGTTTTGCCAGCACGTGCGAGACTTCGCGCACGATGCCGAGGCGATCATGGCCGACGAGCGCCAGGGTCAGGCGGCGGCCCGAAGTTGGCACATTTGTTGTCTGCTCGTTTCCGGAAACCTCGGCGTTGATACGCAGACCGGGGAGCGCGGCCAGTTCGGCCCTGAGATCGTCGAGATGTTCTTTCTCGATGGCCACGCAGACGATCCCGGCGAATTTGCCGGAAAGATGCGACATGGAGGATTGCAGCCAGTTGCCGCCATGTTTGCCGATCGCCGCCGAGAGTTGTCCGACGAGGCCCGGACGATCATCGCCGATGACCGTGAGAACGAGAGAAAGGTTCATGAATTGCTCCAGTTGATAGGCGGGGCCGCTATTTTACCGCCAGAAATTTGATGAACGAACCTGGGTTCCCGCTTTCGCGGGAATGACGGAGAAATTGTAGGGCGGGTGAGCGAAGCGTTACCCGCCGGATGGTGATGGATATATTCCTCAATAGACGACAAATGTAGTGGTGTTGGGGTTCGCTGCGCTCACCGCCAACCTATGTTCTTTCACGATCAATCCGCTTTACCGTGTCCTCACCCGGTTTTCCCGGTGCAGCTTTATATCGCGCTTAAACTCCGTTCCAAATTCAAGCCTTGTCACGGTTTCAACGATTTTTGCCAGATAATCGGCGGCCTTTTCCGTGATGGTATATGGCGGTTTATTATTCATTTTGTTTAACCTTCCATATTTGGACGAATAAGGGACAGGTCAAAGTTTTCTACTATTGGCATAATTTTTCATCTATCTTTTATTCTTGAAATCTTGGTCTGACCCCAATACTACATACAAGTGGCGCAAATCCAAACGGTGGTTTATTAAGTTAGAAGCCTTGACGACGGGATTGATGTTACTTCGCTAACACCTGAGTTAAGGCCGCGCCGCGAAGCAGCGTCGGCTTGAATGAATTGTTAGCTTTCAAGCCACGCACTCGTGACGTTGCGGTACTTGGCCATGATGTCTTCTCGGCCAGACAGCCTTGGGTCGGACAGCAGTTCATATGTCCGGTTAAGTGCCGCGGCTATCTCTTCTTTCTGAAGCTCAGCGCAGAAAACAGAGAAGAACTCGCGAATATCAACAACCGCCAGGTCGAACGGCAAGTCTTGAACAAAATCAATGAGCTTGGTGGCAGGGCTCAATTCCGGATCGCCTCTCACTCCAGCGGCAAAAATGACATACTTTGGAAGGTCCGCATCACGAACCTTCATTGCGAAGTCAGAAAGCCGATTCTTCCAATCGCTACGAATTGTCACCTCATAAGCCGCAACAAGCTCGTAATCCCTGAACTCTTCAATGTCTCCTTTGGTACCGTCGAACTTGTCGGACGCATGCGGATGATGGGTCTGCACTCGATGCCCGAATCGCTTGCGATGAGTTTCTAAGAACGCCGCGACCAAGAACTGCTGAATGTGACCTTCTGAAGGGACAACAAGTAGCGACTCACAGAGGCTCAAACTGCGCGCATAGGACAGATACGAGCCCGGAAGTGGAGGAAGAGCCTGCGGAACAACTCGGGACGTTGCAATTTTCCACGCTACATGGTGCAGCAGTCGCGTCTTCTCATTGACGTTTAGCGTAGCGAGTCCCGCTAGGTATGGAGCAAACCGGGCGTCTTGCGAAAGATCGAACTGTCTCACTGCGCCCTTCCAGCCAAGATTCTCACCGAAGGCTGTTATGCTCTTGTGGAACGTGACATGGCGAAATGTCAATGAAGTGGCCAGCTTCTTGTCGCCGTAGGTGCCACGTACTCCTGTTGGTACGGAGCGGTGATCCCAACGTTGATCGACGACGGAATAGGCCGTGAGAAACGCGCATGCCAACCGGACGCTTCCGCCATGCGAAGCCACATGATCGTCAAAAAGGGCACGTGTCGCTGCCTCTGCTGGTGCTCCGAGAATCTCGCTATCAACAAGCTTATCCACAAGCTCCAGCAGAAGGTCAACGGATCGCTCAACATTCATATTCCTCACAGCGCAAGCTCATTCTGAATGTTTAGATGGTCGAGGATAGGAGCTAGCAAGGGGAGCATCGAAGCTCTTCCATTTAGCTGAAAGAACACCGATCTCCCAACCACGAAGGCAAGGTCTGGTGGCACAGCATCCCCGATCTGCGTGTACTGAGAGGACTTGCGGCCTGCAAACCGCATGCCTTTTGGGAACGTCTGCACAAGCGCGCTTTCTTCTGCGCTCATTCGCCTTGCCCCAGGCACTTCTCCCTCACGGGGTTTCCCTCCCGCTTTCAGATGAGCGTGGTACTCAGGCGCGACTTTCAGCGTGTCAAACCAATGAGTCTTGTAGCCGCCCGCAGATGCCAAGATTGTGTGACAAGGCCCATCAGGATCTATGGGCCGCCCGCCGCCGTTGTAAACGTGTCCAGCGTAGGGCGAGGGGCGGATATCCGGGGCACGCGCAAATTTGACTGGACAATTTGGAGACTCACCGATGGGATCGCTGCCAATCGCGTCGAAAGCGGACAGGTATTTGTTTCCAGTGCCAGGTCCGTGCGTTGCAACCGGGAATCGTAGTTGCATACTTCTGGAGCCCAGAACAAATAGGCGCTTCCGCTTTTGAGGAATCCCATAATCAGCGGAGTTCAACACAGCCCAGTTCAGTCGGAATCCGCATGCGGACAACTGCGACAATGCCCAGTCAAAATATGGCCGAGTGCGCTTCTGGATCAGTCCGGGAACGTTCTCCATGATAAACGCGGCAGGCTGGCACTCCTTCAAGCAACGAATAAATTCCGGAATCATGTCGCGTTTGTCTGCCTGGGCCTTGCGAAGGCCACCGATAGAAAATGGTTGGCATGGCGGACCACCAACAACAATATCAACTGCGGCTTTGAATCTCTCAAACGATACTTTACGCACGTCAACGTTGTAGTGTGTTGCATCAGCGTCGTGTGAAGCGTACGTTTCCATAGCATCGCGGTTAATTTCGACGTTTGCCAGTATTTTGTAGCCAGCTCGCTTGAGCCCAATAGAAAGCCCGCCAGGACCAGAAAATAAATCAATGGTGTTCATATGTAACTACTCCGCTCTTCTGGCAAGTGGAACCGAGGAGACTGACATTTAAAAACTAACGCTTGAAATTAGCGTCCGCTGGGATAGATAGTTATAGATTGGGGTTCGCAAGCTCTTCACCAAGCTTACGTGCTTGATGCTGAAATTCATGATTATTCCCAAGTAGGTGATTTCGAGAATTGTAGCGCATTCAATCCAGCGATACCGCAATGCGCTGATTGGTAAAATCGCTGTTTTACTTCCTGACACCTTTAGCCAACGACATGGGTATGTTGGGAGCTATTGGATTCACGCTGACGCGTTGTCTGGTGGGTTCCACGATCAAGTCCAGATCTTCCATGGGAATGGCGCCGAGCAATACCTGATCTCCCAACACTAAAGCGCCGGTTACGCATTTCCGGCCGAGGATTTCTATGCGCACGGGGGATACATAGCGGATTTGTTTTCTTTTTCCATCCGCCAAAACAACTTCCCTTGTTTCAAGGTCTTTCAGTTGTAACTGAAGCGCTATATGTTCCGGAATGCACAGATGCATCGAGCCGGTATCTACCAGAGCGCTGGCGTCCAACTCTTCCAGATCATCCCGCGCGTCATTGGCTAAACGCAAGTCGACATAAACAATACCCATGATATTCTCCTTTATAAACAGCGAAACCCGTCCATCGTCAGACTTCGAATTGTTGCCCGCGCTGCGGAATGTGGAGGTCTTTCCAGCCCAGTTGGTCTTCGATGGCCTTGGCGAAAGTGGCCGTCGTGCCCGCTTCACCATGAACCAGAAAGGTGTTTCCGGGCTGATGGTGGAAACCGCTCATCCAGTGGATTAACGCGCCCTGATCGGCGTGCGCGGAGAGTCCGCCGACCGTGTGGATGCGCGCCCGCACCGGAATCGATTCGCCGAAGATCGTGACCAGATGGGCGCCGTCGACGAGCCGGCGGCCGAGGGTTCCGCTGGCCTGGAATCCGACAATGAGCACGCCGCATTCGCTACGCGGCAGGTTCTCGCGCAGGTGATACTTGATGCGGCCGGCATCGCACATGCCGCTGGCGGAAATGATCACCACGCCTTCGCGGATGGTGTTGAGCGCCCGGGAGCGGTTAGCGTCGGCGACGAATTCGACTTTCAGCTTGTCCGGATGAGTTCCTATCCAGGCGATCAGTTCATGCGTTTCGTCGTCGAACAGTTCGGGATGGCTCATGGTGATGCGCGTCGCCTGACTGGCCATCGGCGAATCGACGTAAACCTGGAGCGGCGAGAGGCGGTCGCGGCGGATCATGTCGCCGAGCAGGTAGAGGATTTCCTGCGTACGGCCGACGGCGAAGGAGGGAATGATCAGGTTTCCGCGACTGGCCTGTGTGCGTTCGAAGGCGGCGACGATTTCATTTTCGGTTTCCTCCAGCGAACGGTGCAGGCGGTCGCCATAGGTCGATTCGACGAGCAGCGCGTCGGCTTCGGGCACGGGCTTTTCCGGATCGCGCAGCACGGGGCGGCCGTACATGCCCATGTCGCCGGAGAAAACCAGGGTTTGCGGCCGTTTCCGGTCATGAACGACGACTTCCAGCCAGGCCGAGCCGAGAATGTGCCCGGCCTCATGGAAACGGACTTCGATGCTGTCCGCCGGCTTGATGGTTTCGCCGTAGGGCGCCGGCTTGAGCTGAGTGAGCACGGCCTGCGCCGAGGTCACCGAATAGAGCGGCGGCGGAATGTCACCCTTCGCCTTGTTGCCGCGCCGCTGGTGCCGCAACTGCCATTCGGATTCCTTCTCCTGGATATGGGCGCTGTCCGGCAGGAGTACGCCGAGCAGGTCGATGCTGGCCGGGGTGGTGTAGATCGGCCCGCGGTAGCCGAGTACGCCGAGACGGGGCAGCAGCCCGGAATGGTCGATGTGGGCGTGGGTCAGCAGCACGAAATCGATGTCGCGCACGTCGCAGCCGAAATCGAGCGCATGCAGGTTCTTCTCGCGCGCTTCATGGCCACCCTGGAACATGCCGCAATCCACGAGGAAGCGGGCGTTATCCGTTTCGACCAGCGTACAGGAACCGGTCACTTCACCGGCCGCGCCGAAAAAGGTGAGTCGCGTCATGATATTTGCTCCATCTCCCGGATTATTGTGGGCTGAGAAAATCGCATGATATTCCATTTATACCTTGTGGACGCCAAGTAGCTGCTACACTCACGGGTGGCTGGTTTCGTGCAAATCCGGTAGTCGACAGACAAATGCCCAATGCGGCCAAATCCTTATTCGTGAGCATGAATACATTATTGACTGCTGATAGGCATGCAGCTTGACCTTTTCGAACATAGCCAAGATGTTGTGCTGCGTAACGCGGTCGTCGACGCCGTCAAGCGTCGCGATGCCGATGGTGGCAAAGCGGCTATTGCTGCGTTGGCTGTGGACTATGCGGATGATCCTTTATTGCCTGACATGGAAACCCTTTGCCGCCACATGGAGGCAGGCCCTTTGCCATCTGTTTTGAGCGCGACGGATGCGGCGATGCTCTTGCAGGATGCCGAAGGGCGGCTTGAACCGGCGGCGAGGCGGCTTCTCGGCACGGCGGCGGAGGCCTGGTTCTCCACTTTCTGGCTTGCTCTGGCGAATGCCATCGCCGGCCTGTCCTTCGACCCGCGCACGGAGAACCTGCATGCGGCGCCGCTCTGCCTGCGCGCTGGCGATTGGCCAGCCGCGATTGCCGCTATTGAAGGCATCCCGTCGTGGCGCCGACAGCCGATCCCTCTGTGCTGGATGATCGACGCCCGTTTCCATGCCGATGGCCTGGAAATGGTCTGGCCCCTGATCATGGAACTCGCCTGGATGGCGCCGCGGCGAGCCAGCCTGTTGTTGCCGCGACTGGCTGATCTCCGACTGGCGCGCTTAGTGCGTCGCTTCAATACCGAGTTCGAGGACAGCGACACGGAAAACGGTTTCGCCTGGTTCCCGGCCTGGCTGCTGATCGAAGACGGCAGCTTTGCCGACAAGCTGAAGCTTGCCGAACAAGGCCGCGTAACGCCCCCGGAACGCTGCGCCCGCCTCGTTATGACACTGCTCTCCCTGGAACGCCAGGGACGCCATGCCGAAGTTGTCGACAACAGGAGACAGTTGCGCGAGGTTAACGGCACACTGTTTGCGATGTACATGCAAAGCAGATAAGTTCCGGCTTTTCCAAAGCACCGTATAAATGTTCCCTCCTTCTACCGCGAACTCTCCCGTTAGTTAGCGTGTTTTCGTTTTCGTGCAGACAATGGCTGTTTTTACCCGTCATTCCCGCGAAGGCGGGAATCCAGTTCGTTTTTTCCAGACAGAATGGCTGCAAATCAAAGAAGTGTGGCGCGTTGCGCCGAAAGTACGCCTTCTGGATTCCCGTCTTCGCGGGAATGACGGGGATGGGAAGCGGCTTCGCACAGAATGACGGGGAGGGCAATGCGCAAAAACGTGCTCTAAACGCATGTGAAATATCCCGGACAGCAGTGCGCGAAGGCGGGAATCCGGAAGCGTACTTTCCGACGCAACGCGTCGCCATTCTTTGGTATCCCGGCCTTCTCCAGGACGACGGAGCATCGGGCACAACAAGACATATAGCTTGGGGTGGGCTTGCGAACCCCGACACACAAAGCAAGGAATCATCCCGATGTTGGATTCTACTTACCTCAACACCTTCCCTCAGCTTGCTTACCTTGCCAATTGAGCAGAGAATCAATGTCAGACATTGCCAGTAATGATGAATCTTCGAGAACGACGAAAGGATTGTGATGAAAAAACAGTGGATCGTTATCGCAGCACTCTCCCTCCTTGGGCCGCTTGCCGTGGGTGAAGCCTTCGCCGATAGAGGTCATGGTGGCCGTGGTGGTCACAGCTACTCCGGCAGTCGTGGAGGCCACAGCTACTCAGTCAGTCGTGGGAGCCAAGGCTACGGCAATGCTGTTCGTGGTTACGGCTACAACTATGGCAATCGCGGGTACAGCTACTCCGGTGGTCGTAACCATGGACGCAGCTACTACTACGGGGGGCATGGTCACCGCTATAACTATGGAAGTGCAGTTGCCGGTATCGCCCTCGGCTCGTTATTCCTGGGTTCCTTGTATTACCCGACAACTTATTATTCCCCCGCTTACGCTTACTATCCGCCGGTCGTTATCGAAAACCAGACACCGGAAATCTATGTTGAACAGCGGGTGGTGAGCAGTCCACAAGAGGAATATTGGTATTATTGCCAGTCGCCGAGCGGATATTATCCAGAAATTCCCGAATGTCGTAGCGCCTGGATAAAGGTTCCGCCACGGCCTTAGCCTGACGCGCCAAAACCGGAAGCCGTGGAAGGCGGCAAGCAGCCTGTCACCCTGGAGCATTTTGCGTTTAGATGCAGACAGTCGCTATTTTTACCACGTCATTCCCGCCTTCGCGGGAATGACGATGAATTTATATCTATTTGATTCGAAAACGCTCTAATTCCCAAGCTTGCTGTAATTGAATCTACGCGATGCGGTCACCTTGACTCGCCAGGCTGAAGCTGAACGCATGGTTCCCAAACCTCAAAGAAACATCAAACCGTTTCAATCCGGCTTGAAAACCTCGCAAGAGCTTTTCCCCTTGGCCTTGCGCGCGAAAGTAGTGTCGAACGTCGCCAGTTTTTCGCAACGCGCGGCAGCGCCAGCCAGATGGAGGGCGTCGGCAAAATCCATGCCGTCGCGATACCACGCCACGGCGGCGCAGGTGTCGGACGAATCCGGCACGACCGTGGGGATGCGCAAAATGTCTTGCAACACATCCGCAATTTCACCGGGCGGGATGCCATAAACCGATTTGAGCACCCACGCCGTTTCAAGCAATACCGAGTTGAGCAGCAACACGGGCTCATCGCCTTGCAGCACACGCAGGCTGGCGGCGGTTTGGGCCTCATCGTCGCCGACCACGACACGTACCAGCAGATTGGTATCCACCGCAATCATTCTTCCCGGCTCCGTTTGTAGCTCGCCGCCGCCTCTTTCAACACCGCCTCGTGCATTTCCTCGTCGGTCACCGGTTTGTCCTTGCGGTACTTCGCCAGCCGTCCCGCAACATCATTCCACGAAACCGTCGCAGTGGATGCGTTCTTGAGCATCACGCAGTCCGGCAGGTCGATGACAGTCAATTCCTGCCCGGCATCCCACTGATGCGCTTCCCGCACCTGTTTGGGCAACACCACCTGTCCCTTGGTCGATAGCCGTATCGTTTCCATGACATTCCTCGGTAAGATAATACACATGGCAATCTTACCATCGCTGCACACATCGCCCGGCTAATTTTTCCCCTTCACCAAGGCAGGGCTATTGCATACGCAAATGTCGTAAACAGCAAGTGTAGGTTGGGAAAGCCGCGAAGCGGCGCATCCCGACGGTCGTATCTTCCAGCGCAAAGCGCTGCTAATCAAACGGCGTACCTTATCATTTGCAGCGCTTCGCGCCGGTTGTTTACGTATGTCGGGATGCGCCGCTTTGCGGCTTTCCCAACCTACAAACTCTCTGAACTCATTGGGCTTCACCGGCTTCTATTTCCGGAATGCCGGTTGCCCAATTTTCTGGGTAAATACCTCGTTTGACATCACGGTGAAACGTCGAATACGGCCAATCCTTTACCTGCTCGACAAGGCCGTGTTTGAATGGATTGATGTGGCAATAATCAACATGCGCGGCAAAATCGCTGTCGCTCCGAATCGTATGCTCCCAATAACGGCGTTGCCAAATACCCCGCTCCCCTTGCACAGTACGGGCTTCTGACAACTCCTCCGTTTTCGGCAAGGCTTTTGAGAACTGCATTTTTATCTCTTTCCAACGCGCAGCATAATCCGAATCATCTACTGGCAGTGTCCACACACAATGCATGTGCTCCGGCAAGACAACCCATGCCTCAATCTGGAAAGGCCGACGCTGAATGGTCTGCCTGACCACCCGGCGCAGCAATTCGATATTGGCAATCAGCAGGTCACTGTTTCTGTTCAACAGATTGACAGTGAAGAAGAAAGTCCCTCCTGAAACATGGTTGCGGCGGTAATTCGGCATGACAATCCCTATCTTTATTTTGATCCTGTGGGATAGATAACAGCAAGGTTGGGCTGAACGAAGTGATGCCCAACGCAGCAGCCAATGGCGCCTCCCAATGTCGGGGTTGTTCCACTCACCCCAAGCCATATCCTGTCGGTTTGCGTAGGTTGGGAAAGCCGCGAAGCGGCGCATCCCGACGGTCGTATCTTCCAGCGCGTAGCGCTGCAAATCAAACGGCAAGCCTTATTATTTTGCGGCGCTTCACGCCGGTTATCTACGTTTGTCGGGATGCGCCGCTTCGCGGCTTTCCCAACCTACGAACTCTCTTCCATGCTTTTACCCCTTCTCAAACCGCATCACCCCACCTACACTGGACACGCGGATGTTGTCCCTGGCGGCGAAGCGGCCTTCGAGGATGGCTTTGGCCAGCGGGTTTTCGATCTGCGCCTGGATGGCTCGCTTCAGCGGGCGGGCGCCGAAAACCGGGTCGAAGCCGGCGGCGGCGATTTCGGACAGGGCGCTGTCTTCCGCTTCCAGATGCATTTCGAGTTGCGCCAGGCGCTGCTCAAGGTAGCCGAGCTGAATCCGGGCGATCGACTTGATGTGTTTCTCGTCGAGCGCGTGGAAGACGACGACCTCGTCGATACGGTTGATGAACTCCGGCCTGAAATAGCTCTTCACCTCGCCCATCACCGCCAGCTTGATGAGCTGATAATCGTCGCCTGCCATCTGCTGGATCATCTGGCTGCCGAGATTGGAAGTCATCACGATGACCGTGTTCTTGAAGTCCACGGTGCGCCCCTGGCCGTCGGTCATGCGTCCGTCGTCGAGCACTTGCAGCAGGACGTTGAACACGTCGGAATGCGCCTTTTCCACCTCGTCGAGCAGAATCACGCTGTAGGGCTTGCGGCGCACGGCTTCGGTGAGATAACCGCCTTCCTCGTAGCCGACGTATCCCGGCGGCGCGCCGATCAGACGCGCGACCGAATGTTTTTCCATGAACTCGCTCATGTCGATGCGGATCAGATGGTCCTCGGAATCGAAGAGGAAAGCGGCCAGCGCCTTGCACAGCTCGGTCTTGCCGACGCCGGTCGGGCCAAGAAAGAGGAAGGAACCGTAGGGGCGGTTCGGGTCGGCGAGGCCGGCGCGCGAGCGGCGGATGGCGTCGGACACCATGCGTACCGCCTCATCCTGTCCGACCACGCGCTGATGGAGACGCTCTTCCATCGCCAGCAGTTTCTCGCGCTCGCCCTGCATCATCTTGGCGACAGGGATGCCGGTCGCGCGCGAGACGACTTCGGCGATCTCCTCGACGCCGACCTCGGTGCGCAGCAGTTTGTTCTTTTTGCCGGCCTCGGGGTTGGCAACCGAGTCCGCCGCCTTTAACTGCGCTTCCAACTGCGGCAGTTTGCCGTACTGCAACTCGGCGAGCTTGTCGTATTGGCCCTTGCGCTGCAATTCGGCCATTTGCACCCTGAGCTTGTCGATTTCTTCCTTGATCGCGGCGCTGCCTTGCACCTGCGCTTTCTCGGCCTTCCAGATTTCTTCCAGATCGTTGTATTCGCGCGCCAGTTTGTCGAGTTCTTCCTCGATCAGTTGCAGGCGTTTTTGCGAGGCCTCGTCCTTTTCCTTCTTCACCGCCTCGCGCTCGATCTTGAGCTGGATCATGCGCCGGTCAAGCTTGTCCATGACTTCCGGCTTGGAATCGATCTCCATCTTGATGCGCGCCGCTGCCTCGTCGATCAGGTCGATCGCCTTGTCCGGAAGGAAACGGTCGGTGATGTAACGGTGCGACAATTCCGCCGCCGCGACGATCGCCGGGTCGGTAATATCCACGCCGTGATGCAATTCGTATTTTTCCTGCAAGCCGCGCAGGATGGCGATGGTCGCCTCGACGCTCGGTTCGTCGACCAGCACTTTCTGGAAGCGGCGCTCCAGCGCGGCATCCTTTTCGACGTATTTACGATACTCGTTGAGCGTCGTCGCGCCGACGCAGTGCAGCTCGCCGCGCGCCAGCGCGGGCTTCAACATGTTGCCGGCATCGATCGCGCCCTCGGCCTTGCCGGCGCCGACCATCGTATGCAGCTCGTCGATGAAGACGATGATCCGGCCTTCTTCCTGGGCGATTTCCTTGAGCACGGCTTTCAGGCGCTCCTCGAACTCGCCGCGATACTTGGCGCCCGCCAGCAAGGCCGCCATGTCGAGACTCAGCACCTTCTTGCCCTTCAAGGTCTCCGGCACCTCGTCATTGACAATGCGCTGCGCCAATCCTTCGACGATTGCCGTCTTACCGACGCCCGGTTCGCCGATCAGCACCGGGTTGTTCTTGGTGCGCCGTTGCAGAATCTGGATCGTGCGCCGGATTTCGTCATCGCGGCCGATCACCGGATCAAGTTGGCTGGCGCGGGCGCGTTCGGTCAGATCGATGCAATACTTCTTCAAGGCTTCGCGCTGCCCCTCCGCTTCCTGCGAATCGACGCCCTGGCCGCCGCGCACGGCGGCGATGGCCTGTTCCAGCGCCTTGCGATTCAAGCCGTGCTGTTTCGCCAGACGCCCCGTCTCGCCCTTGTCTTCGCACACGGCGAGCAGGAACATCTCGCTGGCGATGAACTGGTCACCGCGTTTCTGCGCCTCTTTATCCGTCAGGTTGAGCAGCTTGAGCAGATCACGCCCGACCTGCACCTCGCCGTCGTGCCCCTCGACTTTCGGCAGGCGCTCGACCGCCTGTCCAAGCGCCGTTTTCAAGGCCTGCACATTGACCCCGGCCTGCGCCAGCAGCGCCGAAGTCGCGCCATCCTCCTGCTGTTGCAGGGCAAGCAGCAGGTGCGCGGGTTCAATCGTCGAATTGTCCTGTCCAAGGGCCAGACTCTGCGCATCCGCCAGCGCCTGCTGGAACTTGGTGGTCAGCTTGTCTTGTCGCATGTTGGATTCCCTTCGCATTCATCCGAATGTATCCAACATGGGGAGGATTTGACCATTTTCAATAGTTCAGATTGATGTTCAGACAGCATTCATGCGACGGCTCCGGGCATTACGTGACGTTTGACAGCAAATCGTCGATCTTTTTGATGGCATTCTCGTACTCAAACAGGAGAATGTCGTTTTCCATCTTCAGAAGTTTGTGTTTGTCGCCATCGTCCGTCACGGAATCCATCAACTCCATCAGCAGTTTATTCACCGTGGAGATGTCCATCTCAAGCAGGGCCGTTTTGATTGCCGCAAGCCGGGGTGCGCTCAATCCAGCGCTCTCGGGAGCATCAACCCTGATGGTGTTTTTCGCCAGAGCGGCATTGATTTGTTCCGACAAATCGCCCAGAGCTTTCAGTAGGGTTCCTGTATATTTTTCTATCTGTTCAGCATTCTTATCGTTTCCCGCCGTCTCAAGTATTTCCGCGCATTTCCCAAGCATTTTCGCCCCTATGTTCCGCAAGGCGCTTTTTATACCGTGGACTACGGTCGTATACAAAACATAGTCCTTTTGCTCCATCGCTTCCTGAATCTGGATTATCGTGCCTGGCGCGCTCATACTGAATTCCATAAGAATGTCCTTGTAACTCCGCATGGAGCCGCCCGCGTTCTTTATACCTGCCGCGACATCTACCCCTTCAATCGCTAAATCGTCAAAATTTGCTGTTTCCGCCTCGTTTGTTTCCGGGGCTCTGTTCTCCCACTTTTCTTCCGGAATCCATTTGCGCAGAACATGGTACAGCTTTTGCATTTCGATTGGTTTTGCCAGGAAATCATCCATACCACTCTGTAAAAACATTTCCTTCTGTCCGGAAATCACATTGGCTGTCAGCGCGATGATCGGCAACCGGGTAGGCTGCGGCAGCCTGCTCTCCAGTTCGCGGATTGCGGCCGTGGCCTCCAGACCGTCTACACCAGGCATCATATGGTCCATAAACACCATATCGTAGTGATTGTCCCCTACCATTCGGATAGACTCGGCGCCATCGTTGCAGGTATCGACCTTCACACCGTACTGCCTGATGAGTTCCTTCGCGACCCGCAGGTTGGTGCTTATGTCGTCCACCACCAGAACCTTCGCCGACGGCGCCATAAGATCCTGCTGATTACTGCCCTCGGTAATATGTTTTACCTGAACGCTATTAAGGATATTGGCCAGCGTCGCGGAATACGCAGGCATCAACAGACTCCGCATGTCCTGAAACGCCGCCACGTCCCGCAACTCAGTCATTACCACAATCTGAACCGGGGATTTCCGGAGTTCCATTTCATAAATAATTTCCAAAGCGTACAGCGTGGGGATGAAAACATGACTATATTTATCACCGCTGTCCAAAGCGTTCAGGAATTCAACCTTGGTCCTTGTAGCGGTTACGTCTACTCCCAAAGCCTCAAATTCACTGAACAGCGAATTGAGATAGAATTCTTTATTCTCCAGAATCAACACCGGATTCTTATTACCGGATTCCAACCTGGCAAGCGCTTGAGAATGGACGTCAACTTCCAGAACGACAGTGGCGGTAAATACCGAGCCTTGCCCGTACCTGCTGGAAACGAAAATATCCCCGTCCATCTTGCGGCAAATCATTCGGGCGATCGAAAGCCCCAGACCTGTCCCCTCGATACCCTGGTTGCGTTTCATATCCAGGCGGGTAAACTCGGAGAACAATTCCCCGATATTCTCCTCCTTGATCCCTATGCCGCTGTCCGTGACAGTGAAAATCAGGGTCAGTTTCCCATCCTCGCGAACCTGCATTCCGACTTGCAGGGATACAAAACCCTCGGGGGTATATTTCACCGCGTTATTCAGCAGGTTTATCAGCACCTGCCTTAGACGCACTTCATCGCCAATCAGGCCATCCGGAATATTCGGGTCCACATTGACCGTAAAGCAGATCGGGTTGTCTACCACGCGAACCCTGATGACATTGATAACATCATTGATGAACGAAGAGAATGTGAAATTTCCTTTTTCGAGCGATAACTGCCCGGCTTCCATTTTGGAAAAATCCAGTATGTCATTGATGATTGCCAGCAGACTCGCGCCCGACTGATGGATGATGGAAACATACTCCTTGACTTCGCTGGAAACATTCTGATGCAGCAGTAATTCGGACATGCCGAATATGGTGTTCATGGGCGTTCTGATTTCGTGGCTCATTCGCGCCAGAAACGAGGATTTACTTCTGTTTTCCTCATCAGAACGCAGTTGCTTTTCGCTCATTTTCAGCAACAGGAAAGAAAGCAGGAAGGTTGAGCCGAGCGCCAGCGTCGCCAGCAGGCCCGCTATGTAATACACATCGTGATAGTAATTATCGTAGGGTGTGGCGATGCTTATATGCCACCCGTTAGGCATTTTCCGGTAAAACGCCACAACGTCATCGCCGTCCGTGTTTTTCATATCCACGGCGGGGATAAACGTCTCGCCCGCCTCAAAACGACGGGTTATCTCGGCGTGAACCGGGCCGAAATCCTTCATTGAAGTTCCCAACAGTGCGCGGTTGTAATGGGCGAGCATGATGAATTTTTCGTTCGACAGTGTTCCGTAACCACCCTCCCAATACTGGAGCTTCTGTATATAATCGGACAGCGTGCTGAGTTCTATATCCAGAGCGATCGCCCCGTAATTTTCGCCGTTTTTTCCGCGAAGGCTACTGGAAGCCGAAATAATAATCCTGCCCGTACGGGCATCTATATACGGCATGGTAAAAACGACCTTGCCCGGAGATTCCTCGGCCACCTGATACCAGGGGCGCCCTGGCTCTCTGAAATTCTCCGGCGGAATCCAGTCCGGGGCAATCAAAAATTGGCCATTGATATGTCCATAGATGGCCAAAAACCCGGCCACGCCATTGGGCGATTTCGACTGATTATCGGCTATTTCATCTAAATATTTTTTAATATCGGCCGCTGATTTTCCTTCATCAACTTTATCCCGTATGGCGAGTGACACGTTGAACAAAGCGATCTCGCTTTCATTCAGTTCGCCCAGGACAACGGTTTCCGCCGTGGTAAGGATTTCTTCCGCGCTGGAATAAATATGCCTTTCAACTATCTTGTTAAGGGAAATATAGCTGAGAACCGCCATGCAGGAAAACAGGATAAACACGCACGATAACTGAGGCCAGTTTTTACGTATCACCTGTCTCGTATTCGTAAGCCCCACTTTTTCTTGTATTTTTTTAAGCACAGCCAGCATGATATTTTCGCCCCATTATTAACCCTGCAATAAAATACTGTTCATGTGGTTTGCTACAGTTCTTCTTCGTTCGGGATACAGTACACTTGGTACATTCGGTACATTTTGTACACTCCGGGCGAAAAACAGACAGGCAGAGCCTGCCCTTCGAAAGTGCGTAAATAAGTATGGACGAGGAGGAACGGTTTTGCACAGCCGTCTTCATTCGTCAACAGGAAATATCTAATGTATGCCATCCCCGGAATAATGCCTGCTCGTGGCCAGAATCGCCTCGGAGACAGACAGGAATACTTCCGTGATGGCAGGGTCAAAGTGCTTCCCGTTTCCCTCACTGATGATTTGCAATGCTTCTGTATGGCTGAACGCTTTTTTGTAAGGTCTTACCGACACCAGAGCGTCGTATACGTCAACAATAGCCATCATTCTGCCCTGCAACGGGATATCGGAACCGACAAGTCCTATGGGGTAACCGTCGCCGCTCCATTTCTCGTGGTGAGTGCCGGCCATAATCTTGCCGTGGGTCAAAAACACGCTTTCCCCTGCTTCTTCCTGTATTTTCTCGATAATCATTTCGCCAAATGTGGTATGAAGTTTTATTTCCTCGAATTCTTCCTTTGTCAGGCTACCGGGTTTCAGCAGGATATTGTCGCTGATTGCGATTTTGCCTACGTCATGAAGTTGCGCCGACGACATAAATAAATCGATGTCCCATGTCTTCAGTACATCGCGGTAAACGCCCTGCTTTTGCATTTTATCCATTAACAGTCGGAGAAACTGCCCGGTACGCTCCACATGCCAGCCGGTCACGCCATCACGGAACTCCACGAGGTTGGCCATGGTTTTCAATACGGCATTTTGCAGCTTGACCACTGCGCCTGTTTTTTCATCCACCAGCTTTTTCAGGTCGGTATTCCAATTCTTCAGTAATTTTGTTTGATAATCCATTTTCATATGTACTTCAATCCGCTTGAGTAATAGCGGCGGAGAAAATGGTTTGAGAATGTAGTCTACCGCGCCCAGGGAAAGCCCTTTCAGCTCGCTCTCGGCGTTCGATTTGGAAGTGAGGAAAATGACCGGGATATCCGCCGTTTTCGGCTTGCTCTTTATCCACTTTATCGCCTCATACCCATCGATTTTGGGCATCATCACATCCAGCAATATTAAATCCGGCAGCGCCTTATCCAGGAACTCCATCATCTTCTCGGCGCCTGGAACAGTGAATACCTCGTATTGGCTCATGAGTATATTCCGCGCCAGTTTCAAATTTACCGGATTATCATCAACTAATAGTATCTTGTTCATTTTATCCGCCCTTCCAGGCCGCCAAGTAACTGTGCATAAATAACCTATTTAATTTCACTTCTTTTTCAGCATATGGTTCCAGCTCTCTTCACTCCTTGCCGTTGCTGCGACATGCGTTTCGCTTGCCGAAGAGGAACGTCCCTGCCATGATCGAAAACGATAACGGCAGGATACCGGGAATCTTGAGGAAATTTGAAGCATTTGCCCGCTCGTGTCTCACGGATTCGGATAAAAACCGTTCACCACTCAGATTCGGATCCATGTTGCGCCTCCTTCCATCGGGTGGAGGCGTAGAAATGCCCATGGAACAGATGATCGGTCCAGCGCGTAAAGCGATTTGCCCCCTAACTCATAGAGGTAAGCCCCCGGCTCTGCCGGGGGACTCACCAAGGTTTGACCTTTACGACAGTCGGAAAGATGTTTGAAACAGAGAATGAGTTATCTCCCACGAAGTTGCGAAGTGGTTTACGCA
>BNUC01000065.1 GCA_025997075.1 Betaproteobacteria bacterium
GGCCTTACGCAAGTTCGCGCTCTCGCTCTTGCGCAGGGATTCCACCTATCCCAAGCGCAGCTTACGTTCCCGACGCAAAACCGCTGACCGAATCCCAGAGTACCGCGCTTCTTTGCTCGGTCTTACCCCATTGGACAATGCTCTTCGATACAATGACTTATGACTTATGACTTCTGCGTGTGCGATTACCCTGTCAGCAAGGTCTGCTCGTGCGCTTTGACCCCACTTTCCCGATAAAATGTCTCACAAAGCTCTGCATTGCTCATCTCAGGATATTTCGTCACAAGATTCAACAACTCCGCTTGCTCTTCCTCTCCCAGTTTCAGCGGCCGCCCTCTTCCCATTTCCTTCTCCCTTGCAATTCCTTTCTTGGGAAAATTTTAACATGTTTTGAAAACACCCTCTAATGGACAGCAGAGAAATCATTTGTCGACTGGAAGCGGAAGAATGGGGACTGGCGCAAGTCGAAGGCTCGCATCACCAGTTCAAACATCCCGAGCGTTCCGGGCGGATGACGGTCAAGCACCCTGACAGCGACATCCCCGCCGGAACGCTCGGGAGCATCGAGAAACAGGCGGGATGGAGGTAAAAGTCGCCATGCGTTTTCCTGTCGTGCTGCATTCCGATGATGGTGTGCGCTTTGGTGTGACCGTGCCCGACCTGCCGGGCTGTTTTTCGGCGGGAGACACATTCGATGAGGCGCTGGATGCTGTTGTGGAAGCCATCAACCTGCATCTGGAAGAGCTGGTTGAAGATGGCGGCGAAATTCCCGTTGCCCAAGCCATTGCCGCACATCGCGCCAATCCCGATTTTGCGGAAGGCGTTTGGGCAGCGGTTGATGTGGATGTGTCGCGTTTCGATGGTCGCGCCGAGAAAATTAATATCACGCTGCCGCGTCGCCTGCTGGCGCAAATCGACAACTACACTCGCGCGCATGGCGGCACTCGCTCCGGTTTTCTGGCCGACGCCGCCCGAGCCGCCATGCGCTAAGGATTCGCATCGGCACGCAGGCCGCACCAGACTAGCGCTATCAAGCGCGACCACGGGGATTCCAGGCTCGTCATTCCGGCGTGGTCCGAGCCGTGGTTCGAACGATGTGGATTGAGGATTGTGTCATCAGGAGAAAGCATGTACTGCATAAATTGCGGCAACGAAGCCATACCCGGAGCGAAGTTCTGCCATGTTTGCGGACAAGCCTTGCAAACGGCGGCGCCGTCTGCTCTGGTCACGCTGCCTGAGGCTCCTGACCTTACCCTGTCCGGGACGGATTCTCCCGAGAAGAATGAGGCGAAAGCCGTCAAATGGATTTGGAAAGCCGCCGAGCAGGGCGATGCGGAAGCTCAATTCAAGCTCGGGGAGATGTACGACTACGGTCGGGGCGTGGTAAAGGATGAGGCGGAAGCCGCCGGATGGTACAGAAAGGCCGCTGAACAGGGGCATGCCGATGCTCAATACAACCTTGGGATGATGTGCGAAAACGGTCAGGGCGTGGCGCGGGATGAAGTGGAAGCCGTCGGGTGGTATCGAAAGGCCGCCGAGCAGGGCGATGCGAAAGCTCAAAACAACCTTGGGTGGATGTATGAAAACGGCCGGGGCGTGGCGGAGGATGAAGAGGAAGCCCTCGGTTGGTTCCGCAAGGCTGCCGGGCAGGGATACGCGGCGGCCCAAAACAACCTCGGGGTGATGTACGCCGCGGGTCAGGGTGTGGCGAAGAATGATGCCGAAGCCGTCGGATGGTATCGGAAGGCCGCTGAGCAGGGCCATGCGGAAGCCCAATATAATCTCGGGGTGATGTGCCGCGACGGCCGGGGCGTGGAGAAGGATGAGGCACAAGCCCTCAACTGGTTCTGGAAGGCCGCCGATCAGGGCGATGTGCTGGCTAAACACACCCTCGGGGCGATGTACGCCAAAACCCGGGACGCTGCAAAAGATGAGGCGGAAGCCGTCCCTGCGGAGTCAAATGACTCTGACGACTCCGACGCTCCCCCCGTCCAGGCTGGGCGGACGCCTGTCAAGGCGCTTATTGGCATTATCCTCGTCGTGCTCCTGATATTGATCGTGGTAAAGGCAAATACATGAACCGTTCAGCTTCAGCTTCTATCGAATTCAAGCGAATGCTGCTGCCTGGAGCAGGAAAACAACGGAATCAGGAGAATAAAGCATGCACTGCATAAGTTGTGGCGCCGAAGCCCAGCCCGAAGCGAAATTCTGCCATGCTTGCGGAAAAGATATGGAAGCGGCGGCGTCGCCGGATTCGCCGGATTCGCCGGTTTCAGGCGCGCTATCCGGCCCCCCCGACGCCGCCTCATCCGGGACGCTTCCCCCTGCGAAAAATGAGGCGGAAGCCGTCAAATGGACTCGCAAGGCTGCCGAGCAGGGGCATGCGCTTGGGCAACATCTCCTCGGGGTGATGTACGCCAACGGTGAGGGCGTGGCGCAGGATGAGATGGAAGCCGTCAAATGGTTCCGAACAGCCGTCGAGCAAGGGTATGCGGATGCCCAATACAGTCTCGGAGAAATGTTCGCCAGCGGTCGGGGTGTGGCGCAGGATGAAACGGAAGCCGTCAAATGGTATCGAACGGCCGCCGAGCAAGGACATGCGGACGCTCAATTCAAGCTCGGGGTGATGTACGAAAACGGCCGGGGCGTGGCGAAGGATGGGATGGAAGCCATCAAATGGTACCGAAAAGTTATCGACCAGGGAGATGCGACGGCTCAATACAAGGGAGTGATGTATGAAAACGCTCGGGACACGGCAAGGGATGAAGCGCAAGCTGTCCCTGTAAAACCTGACGACTCTGGCGCTCCTGCTGACATGGTGGAGAATGAGGAGGAAGACATTTCCGCGGAGCCCGACTCTGACGCCGGCCCTTCCACCGAGGAGCGTTTATCCGCGAGAACGGTTGAAACTAAAACAGGCACAGCCAGGAAATTTATCATTGGCATTGTTCTTGTGGGTCTGGCTGTTTATGCGTTTAATACGTATGTGCAGGCTAGTTTTGATCTTGGAGAGAGTTACTACAAGGCCCGGAATTATCCGGCAGCCGTTGAACAGTTCCGGATGGCCGCCTATCTGGGGAATGCGGATGCCCAATTCAAGCTCGGGGCGATGTACGAAGACGGCCGAGGCGTGGAACAGGATAAGGAGGAAGCTGTCGAATGGTACCAAAAGGCCGCCGATCAGGGAGATGCCGTGGCGCAATTCGCCCTCGGGATGAAGTACTACGCCGGTGAGGGCGTGGAGAAGGATGTGACGGAAGCCTGCCGATGGTTTCGTAAGGCCGCCGCTCAGGGAGACGCGTTGGCGCAATACGCCCTCGGAATGCGGCATTACGCCGGTGAGGGCGTGGAGAAGGACGATACGCAAGCCTATATGTGGGTGATTCTTGCGCTTTCGAATACAGCTTCCGTTTCTCCGGACTATTTGCCGCGAGTCGAATTTCGCGATTCTCTGGCCGCTCGATTGACCTCCGGCCAGAGAGACAAAGCGCAGCGTCTGGCACTGGAATGGCAGCAACAACACGCCCGATGAAGCCGTGACAGGGTCACATCACATCGGAGCAGTGGGCGGCTTCACGGCGCGACGGGCGGGCAAAGCAGGGCCATCGCATGAATATATTTGTCATGGCAAAGCATGAACAGGCGTTTGCTTTCCCTCTCCCCTTGGGTCAGGTATCAGGGATCCAGGTAGCAGGTAACAGCAATCAGGGGCGGCTTCGCCGCCAGAAAGTACTGTCATCTGACACCTGACCTGCCCTTCGGGCATCCTCCCCCACGAGGGAGAGGAAGATGGATCGCCAGACTCCGCGGGAAGTGTCGTCCTTCATTTCCCATTCCGGCTATCAAAGGAATGACGGGGGGTTTTGCATAGCTTGGGCTGAACGAAGTGATGCCCAACGCAGCAGCCAATGGCGCCTCCCAATGTCGGGGTTGTTCCACTCACCCCAAGCCATCTCCTGTGGGTTTGCGTAGGTTGGGTAAGCGAAGCGCAACCCGACGGTTGTACATTTGCGGCGCGCAGCGCCGGAAGATACGAGCGTCGGGATGCGCCGCTTCGCGGCTTTCCCAACCTACGCCCCGCTCTCAGAAGTTATACCTCGCCTTCAGACTCCCTAACACGCCTTCGCGTTTGCCCGTATAGCCTTGCACGCCTATATCCAGCGTCCAGCCTTGGGTTTTTGTCGTGGGATTCAGCGTTACGCCGAGTTCCAGCATGCCGCTGTCGCCCTTGAGTTTGGGGGCGTCGAGTTTGTAGCCGTGGATGCTGGCTTTTACCTTGCCGTCGTATTCGTGTTCCCAGGCGGCTCCGGCGTAGGCGCGGGTCTGTTGGCTCAGGGTGGTGCTCCATCTTGCGCCCAGTCTTGTTCTTTGGGAGTCCACGGCTTTGAACTTGACCGTTTCGCCCGTGGTGAGTTTTACGCTGTCGCTGTTTTGGTGGCTCCAGAGGTATTGTCCATAAAGGTCCAGTTTGTTCTGTTCGTTGAGCTTGAAGATATAACCCACGCCCAGATGGCTGCCGAGGTAGCCGGATTTTGCGTTGTAGGCGGCGGCGCGGCCGAAGCCGTCGTAGAGGTTGCTGTGAAAGTCGGTGCGGACTTTGCCGGCTCTTGCGGTGGCTTCGAGGTAGAGTTGGCCGCTGGGGGTTTCGGTGAAGGCGAATTTCGCCAGCAGGCCGCCGCCGGTGTATTTTGTATCGCCCTTGCCGTGAACGCTGGCGGCGTTGGCGAAGCTGTTGTAGCTGTCGTAGTCGCCTTTGCCGTGTTCGATGAAGATACCGGCTGTTAATTTGCCCGAGTCGGCGGTTTGGCTTGCGGCGAGGCCGGCGATCAGGTTGTAGCCGTCGATGTCGATATGCGAGCCGGTGTTGTGCCGCAGCTTGCCGCCGCCGATGACGATGAAGCCGAGGCGGCAGTTATCCGAAGCCAGCGAGTCGCACTGCGTTTGTTGCTGGGCGGCGGAGAATCCCTGGCCGATGAGGAAGTCCGCGCCCCGGTTAAGGAAGAGGCTTCCGGCCGCATAGCCTTCGGCCAGGGCTTTGGTTTGAGGATTGAGGTGGACGCCGGGCTTGTCCGGGGGATTGGGGTCGACGGGGGGTTCAACCGATGGCTCGACCGGTGGTTCGACGGGCGGTTCAACCGGTGGCTCGGCCGGCGGTTCAACTGGCGGCTCGACCGGCGGTTCAACGGGCGGTTCAACGGGTGGTTCAACCGGTGGCTCAACGGGCGGTTCGACGGGTGGTTCAACCGGTGGTTCAACCGGTGGTTCGACCGGTGGTTCAACCGGCGGTTCGACCGGTGGTTCGACCGGTGGTTCAACCGGCGGTTCGACCGGTGGTTCGACGGGCGGTTGAACTGGCGGCTCAACCGGCGGTTCGTTTCCCGCGAGGCTGGCCACCAGCCGCCGGCCTTCCTGGGTGCTCAGATTGAAGTCGTAGAGCAGGCTGACGCCTTGCATCCCCGTGCCGTGGGCTACGGTGTTGAGCGGGTTGCCGATGAGGGTGGCTGCGTTGATGAGCGTGAGGCTGTCGCCGGCTTTCAGCGGGGTGCTGCTGCCGAGGAGGCCGACATTGACGCTGCTGTTGATGATGTAGGCGACGCCGTCGACGTTGAGCAAGGTCGCGCCGTTCCCCGTGCCATAGGGGAAGTAGAAGTTGAGCAGGGCGTTGGAGCCGTGGAGGTGGCCGGCTATCGACGCGCCTTGGTAGATGTTGAAAGTCGCGCCGGGGTCGAGGCTGAGGTTTTTACCGAGGCGGTTTGTCAGGGTGAGGCCCGCGCCGTTCGCTACGTTGACGTTGCTGTTGGCGAGGCTGCCGCCCAGGATGAGCGTGCCGGCGCTGACCGTGGTGTTGCCGCTGTAGCTGTTGGCGTTGCTCAGGGTGAGGTTGCCGGTTCCGGTTTTGTTGAGCGGGGTGCTGCCTGTGCTGTTGTCGGCGATGACGCCGCGGACGGTGTAGTCGTGGCCCGCGGTGTTGGTGAAAGTCACTTTGGCGGGCTTGACGCCGCCGCTGATGATGTTGACCTGCCCGGCGCCGGTATCGGTGAAAGTGACCGTGTCGCCGTTGATGAACTGAGTGACGCCGGGGTCGGAGTCGCCAATCCAGTTGGCCGTGTTCAGGATGTTCCAGGCGCGGTCGGGGGTGGCCGCACCGGTCCAGGTGAGATCGGTGGGCGTGGTACGGTCCGGGGGTGGCGGAACATACGGCGGAATCTTGCTACCCAGCGTGGCGTAGAGGTTATCGCTGTCATGGTAAAGGGTGAAATTGTAAGTAAAGGCAATGCCTGCCGTCGCAGTGAGTTGGGTTGTGCCTGGAGTGTAGCCCGCAGTCAGACCCCCCGTGGCGTTGAGGAGCGTGATTTTGTCCGTGGCAGCGAGCGTGGTCAGATTGTTGCCGCCGTCGAGGGCGAGGTTCACCGCGCTGCCGCCAATGTTTGCGTTCCCCGTGACGGTCAGCAGGGTGTCGTTATTGGCGACGGTTTGCGGCAGGTAAAAATTCAGCGCGCCGCCGTTCGTGGTGAGGTTGCCAGTGATGTTACCGTCCTGATAAGCATTCAGCGTGCTGTTGCCGCCAGCCAGGGTGACGTTGCCCGCGACGCTGCCGCGCAGGGCGAGTGCGGCTCCGGCGGTATTCGTTACCGTTACGAGCTTGGTCAGGCTGCCGGTTGCGGCAAGTTCCAGTGTGCCGGTGTTGATGGTGGTGCCGCCGTCGTAGTTGTTCGCGCCGCTCAGGGTCAGCGTCCCTGTGCCGTCTTTGGTTAGACTGCCCGTGCCGGTCATATCGCCGCCGTAACTCACGGCATTGCTACGGTTGAAGGTCACGTTCGCGTTGTTGGTGATATTGCCCGTGATGCTTCCCGTTGTGCCACCATTGCCGATTTGCAGCGTTCCGTCGCTGACCGTCGTACCGCCGCTGTAGGTGTTGTTTCCGGTCAGGGTCAGGTTGCCGGTGGTGGTTTTAGTCAGGCTGGTGTTGGTAGCGTCAATGACGCCGCTGAATGTGCCGCTGTGCACGGTCAATCCAGCGGTGTTTTTGATGACGCCCGCGCCATTCAGGGCATTCACGCTACGGGCGGCGGCATTGCCGTCATAGGTCGCGCCGCCCGTCACCGTCAGATCGGCGTCGGAAGTGATATTGCCTTTCAGGATTCCGTCATTGACGAGGGTGGCGCCATAACTGTTGCTGCTGTTGGAAAGGTTCAGCGTGCCATCACCGGTTTTGGTCAGCGCGCCGCAGCTCACCACGCCGCAGCTCACCACGCCGGAAATTTCCGCGCTGACGCTGGTCGGAATAGCCAGCGTGCCGCCGCCCGCGCCGAGTGTCCAGGGCTGCGAATAGGTCAGGCTGCCCGAATCGAGCAAGCCTATCGTGCCGCCGTTCAGACCGAAGGCGGAATTGCTGGTCAGGGTGAGGTTTTGCACGCTGCCGGAAGCCACGTTGAAGGTGAAATCCACTGATTCGCTGGCGAAGTCGCTGTACAGGTCAGTGTTGGCTTCTTCACTGAAAATGTGCAGTTCGTAACCAGTACCGTTACCGGGTTTGGCGTTGAAACTGTTGCTTGGGAAAGCCGTGGTACTGGCATATTTGGTGTAGAAGTCATTGGTGCCATCGTACAAAAAACCGGAAACGTACTGATTGGCGTTGCCCGTGGGTGCGCCGGTGAAGTCGAAATCCAGCGCGTTGGATTTCAGGGTCAACATTGGGGCGGACATGCTACTGTCTAAAAATGTAAATTTTTGCGCCATTAATGGCGTTACCGCCAGTGACGTGTAGCCGCTCCCTGCGGTAGCGGCGGATTTGCCGGCACTTGCGGTGCTGGCATCAGATGTGAAGAGAACCGATGTCAGCCCCAAATTGAAAGCGGGGCGAACAGCAAACAGCGAATTTTCAACGAAATTGTCGATTGTAGTGCTGCCGCTAGACGAGCCATCGATGGCAGTGTCATAGCTGTAATGCGGCGAGCGCAGCCACCACGAAGAAGGGTAACTTCTAACCGTATTAGCATCGCTAGCACCAGCACCGGAAGCAATGGCATACCATTCCGGGAAGGACAGCGCCCAGAGTTTTTGGTCTGTGACTGTTCCCGCAGCGCCTACAAAACCATTGATGCCATCGCTTTCATTATATTCATCAACACTGCCCACAACGCCATCAGTTACCGGTTGCAATGTCCGTTCATTGATAACCGCCAGTTCTTTGCCGGGAAGCGTGTTCGCTATCGTTTGCATCAGGTTTTGCAGGGTGCTGTCGTTGTAGTCATTGGGATTTAGGTACGTGCCTTCGTAACCGCCGCTGTTATTGCGAAAAGCGGATTGACCAAAATCCCCATAACCCGTACCGCCCGGATTTTTGAGGAGCAGCGTTACGCTGTCCGAGGGTTGCGGAACGCCAGTATTGCCATAAGCATGTCCATTGACACCTCCACTACCGGCTTGGTAAATATCTTTACTCGCGTTGCCAATCACGATCCACTCATGTCCGGCAAAGTTGATTTGCGTGTCGTTGACCGTGGTCGTGGGAAGCGCTTTCCACTGCGAGGTCTGCGCCACGGCGGGCAACGCGACCAGCGCAGAGGCGACCGCCAACACCAACGGATGCCGCGCCGTTGGCGGCGCGGGCTTGCGCGAGAGTGCGGCATTATTCATGCGGGTTTCCTTTCAGGGATAAAAAACCGCGCGCCTTCGCCGCACGCCGCGGACCTTGCGGACCAGCGGAACACGGCGGGAGAGTACGGAGGGGGAAAACGCGGAAAGGCGCGGCCACCGTTGATTCACAGTGGCCGCGCCTTTCAAAAACGCCTCGCGCCAGCGCGAGGCAAAGGGAATCAGCTTGCTTGCTTGCTTGCTTGCTTGCTTGCTTGCTTGCTTGCTTGCTTGCTTGCTTGCTTGCTTGCTTGCTTGCTTGCTTGCTTGCTTGCTTGCTTGCTTGCTTGCAAAAATTATGGTGCAAATATCTGATTTGTCAAGTTTTCTTACAATTTTTTTGCTTTTTTTATCGCCATAAATCGACCCGCGCATCGTCATTCCCGCGGATTGGCAGCCATTCGATTGGCAGCCATTCGGCTGGAGAAAACGCACTGGATTCCCGCCTTCGCGGGAATGACGGAGCGCGCTTTCGCGGGAATGACGGGAATGTGAGGCGTTCTTCGATGCCGCCCAGCCTTCCCGCAGGTGACCGCAAGCCGGCATGGGGTTGATACCTGATACCTGACATCTGATCCCTGAATTCCCTTCGCGGGAATGACGCAGTGGTGACGGCGGAGCGCAAGTTCTGGCGGCGGGTGATGTGGGTGAAGGACTGAAAAACATGTGATTTTTGCGCGACACGATGGAAGAAACAGAGTTCCATATACTCCATGTCCTAGCACAAAACGTCAAATGCTTTTGCTAAAAAAGTCACACTCGGCAGGGCCATCGCATGAATGCCATTGAAATGAAGGACGACACTTCCCGCGGAGTAGGGCGATCCAGTCAGGTGACAGTACTTTCTGGCGGCGAAGCCGCCCCTGATTGCTGTTACCTGTTACCTGGATCCCTGATACCTGACCCAAGGGGAGAGGGAAAGCAAACGCCTGTTCATCGTAAAACTAACTCCGGTTTGAAGCCCCGTCCGTAAGAAAGGTGGGAGCCATACCCCAGCCTGAAGGCCTGTCGCTAATTTCTTGCTGCTTTACCATGACAAATATATTCATGCGATGGCCCTGGCGGGTAAAGCAGGGCAATCGCATATGGCGCGAAACCAGCCCCCCCACGAGGGGGGGAGGGGAGCGGGGCATAGGTTGGGAAAGCCGAAATGTTAACGACTCGGCGCATCCCGACGGTACTTATTTTCCGGCGCTACGCGCCGCCTATTTACGATTGTCGGGTTGCGCTTCGCTTACCCAACCTACGCAAAAAACCCGTCATTCTTTTGATAGCCGGAATGACGGGGGCTGGTGTGGGTTGAAAAAGCCGAAGCGCATCCTGACGGATTCTGCGCATAGGCGATGGCTTTGGCGGGCAAAGTTGCGCGGCATGCAATACGCGTAAACTCGGATAAGATGGCGGCTTTCAATGCAGCGCAACCCCAATGAATCTGCTCAAAGTCCTTGCCACTGTCAGCAGCATGACCTTTCTGTCGCGCATTCTGGGGTTCGTGCGCGACTTCGTGATCGCCCGCATCTTCGGCGCGGGACTGATGACCGACGCTTTTTTCGTCGCTTTCAAACTGCCCAACCTGCTGCGGCGGCTGTTCGCCGAAGGCGCTTTCTCCCAGGCCTTCGTGCCGATCCTCGGCGAATACAAGAACCGGCTTGGCGACGGCGAGGCGAAACGCCTCGTCGATCATGTCGCCAGCTTGCTGCTGCTCATCCTGCTCGTCGTCACCCTGCTCGGCATGGTGGGAGCGCCACTCCTCGTTTACATTTCAGCGCCCGGCTTTACCAATGAGCCGGACAAATTCGCGCTGACCGTCGAACTTACGCGCATCACCTTCCCTTATATCCTGTTCATGTCGCTGGTGGCGCTGGCCGGCGGCGTGCTTAACACCTGGAACCGCTTCGCCGTGCCGGCCTTCACGCCGGTGCTGCTCAATCTCTCGTTCATCGCCATGGCTTTGTTCGCCGCGCCGTGGTTTACGCGCCCGGTTCTCGCGCTGGGCTGGGCCGTATTCCTTGGCGGCGCCTTGCAGCTTGCGTTTCAGATCCCCGGCCTGAAGCGTATCGGTATGCTGCCGCGCTTCTCGCCCGACTGGCGCGATGCCGGCGTGCGCCGCGTCCTGAAATTGATGGCGCCCGCCGTGCTCGGCGTTTCGGTGTCGCAGGTCAGCCTGCTGATCAATACGATTTTCGCCTCCTTCCTCGTGACCGGCAGCGTCTCCTGGCTCTATTATGCCGACCGGCTGATGGAATTCCCGTCGGGAATGCTGGGCGCGGCGCTCGGCACGATCCTGCTGCCATCGCTGGCCAAGTACCACGCCGGTGAAAAATTCGACGAGTATTCCAGGCTGCTCGACTGGGGACTGCGCCTGACCTTGCTGCTGGCCGCCCCGGCCGCCTTGGCGCTGGCGATCATCGCCGTGCCGCTGATCGCCACCCTCTTCCACCACGGCGCTTTCACGGCCAACGACGTTTTCATGACGCGCGACGCGCTCTGCGCCTACAGTGTCGGTCTGCTCGGCCTGATTCTGGTCAAGGTGCTCGCGCCGGGTTTCTATGCCCGGCAGAACGTGCGCACACCGGTCAAAATCGGCGTGCTGACCCTGTGCGTCACGCAGGCGCTCAATCTCACGCTGATCGGCCCGTTCAGGCACGCCGGTCTGGCGCTGTCCATCAGCCTCGCCGCCTGCCTCAACGCGGGATTGCTGTACCACATTCTGCGCCGGCAGGGCATTTATACGCCGCAACCGGGCTGGGGATCGTTCTTCATCAAGCTGGCGGCGGCGCTCGCGGTCATGGGCGTAGCGCTATGGTTCGCCAGCGGCAACAGTGGCAATCCCGGACAATGGCTGGAATGGTCCATTGAAACGCGCCTGTGGCGGCTGGCGCTCCTCGTCGGCTGTGGCACCGGCGTCTATTTCGCCACATTATGGCTGCTCGGCTTTCGGCTGAGAGATTTCCAACGCCGAACCGCTGAATAGAAGGGGGTGCGATTCAAACTGATGTGCCGTGGTATATAGAGGAAACAGGGCATGAGCAGGCGTCTGTTTTCCCTCTCCCCTTGTGGGAGAGGGTGCCCCGGCAGGGGCAGGAGAGGGGAAGGATTAACATTAACACGGCGAATGTAGGGGCGAATGAAAAGCTTTTTAACCACGGCGACACGGCGGGCACGGCGAAAAGCAAAGACAAAAACGATTTTCGCTTTTTGCTTCTCGCCGTGCTCGCCGTGTCGCCGTGCTTAACCGCTTTTTCCATTTGATCCCTGCACATCAGTTTGAATCGCACCCGGATAAACAGGGAAGATTTCCACCGGCATTGCGCGGAGCCCTGAGGCGAAAAATCACGGATAACGCACAGGACAGGGAAGGCGCGCCGTATTCGGGAAAAATACGGAGGTTTTTTCGATCCCACTCTCTCCCGCCAACCCTCACCCCCGACCCCTCTCCCGCAAGCGGGCGAGGGGAGCTTTTTGCACTCTCCCCGCGAGCGGAGAGGGTTGGAGAAAGGATGGGGCGAGGAATGTTGTCCCTTCGCCCCGCACGTGGCGCGTACGTGGCCAAGGTGGCCGAAGGCCGGATGAGGGGAGCGTCAGCGCGGTCAACACCGTCAGCCCTTCGCTTTCCAACGCGCGGCGATTGATTTCGTTGAGCGCGACCTTGTCTTCAACCAAGAGGATTTTTTGCATGGCGCTTACCTTGGGGCGGGGTTGGGTGAAGAACGCGTAACTTTAAGCGCGGCGGCAAATACATTCAGCGGCAGCAACAAGGACAGGGGGGCATCCAGCAGCGGCAATGCGCCATAGCTGGCATACCAGGCGGCGACCTGCTCATCCCTGGCGTCAATCAGCAAGGCCGTTCCCCCTATCTCCGCCGCAACCCGCAGGCAGCGACGACCGGCCGCCAACAGAAGTTGACCGCCAAGTCCCTGCCCTTGCAAATCGATTCGAACCGCCAGTCGCGCCAGTCGAAAAGCGCCCATGTCGTAACGTCCCAAACCCCGACGCGCCTTCTCGGGGATTCGCGCATATTCGATGGATGCGGGGCTGAGACTGTAATAGCCGCAAACAGTTTCCATCCGTGTCTTCCACCGCCAGAAAGGTTTTTGCGCCGCCCCGTTCATGGCTTTGCCGGGCAAAGTTGTGCAGAAACTGGTTGAGTTCAAGCTGCCCGCAGTCAAAACCCTTGCGATCGTGCTGCCTGGCGATGGGTTCCTCGCGCCAACGGGGCAATGCCATGTCGCGCTTAATCCGGCAATGCTCGCGCTGCCGCTATCAGGCGTTCGTTCGGCGGCGGCGGATTCTCCAGTAATTCCAGCACCCGCAAGCTGTCACGCTCGGACAAAGTAATATGCTCTGCTTTTTCAATAACCGCATCAGCAGCAAGCAAGGCATTGCGCAAAATAAATTCCGTCAGGTCGGTTTGTTCCAGCGCGCCAGCGCGCATGAGTTTGATTTTGTCATCGGGCCGAATTCGCATGGCGATACGACTGTTATGCTCTATGGCTGCCCTTGGCATGTTGGCGCTCCTTTTTCAGACCGGATTGCAATGTACGCAGACTGACAATGCTTGTCAAATTTGTACGCTTTGATAGCGTACACATGGGCAGTGATAATTGCCCCTACGCCAGCCCGTCGGCGGCCGGGATGGTGAAGCGCACGATCGTCCCCTGGCCCGGTTCGCTTTCTATCGCAATCGTCCCGCCGCAGTTGTAGATAATATCCCGGCCAATGGGAAGTCTCAGGCCGGCGCCGTTTTCTTCTCCGCTGACGCCGCGTTCCCAGATGCGCGGCAGGATTTCGGCGGGGATGCCGGTTCCCGTATCGGATACTGTCGCGGTGATGACTTCCCCTTCATCTTCTCCTTCTTCACAAACGGCGGATATTTCAACCGCGCCGTTTCCAGAGTGCTTTTTGGCGTTCTGCAAGAGATTGAACATCACCTGCGTGAGTTTGCTGGAGTTGGCGTAAACGGAAGGGAGCTTGTCCGGCAAATGGAGACCCAGCGCGACATTGTTGCGTTGCAGAATGGGGATGCACAGGCTCGCGCTGCGCCGGAGAATTTCCTCAAGAAAAATCAGCGTTTTTTGTTCGACATCAGCTTTCTCTTTGGAGAAGTTTTGTATTTCCAGCATGAGGGCGGCAATGCGCTGGGTTTCGTCGGCGATGCGGTCGAGGTCGGACGCCATCTGCGCGTCCCGGTACTTGGCCTTGAGCTCACTGGCAATCAGTTCGGCGTAGCCCGAGAGTACGGCGAGCGGCGTCCGGGTTTCATGGGAGATGGTGGCCGTCAGCTCGCTTTTCAGCCGGTTGATATGAAAAATAAAGAAGTGGCACTGCAAATGATGCTGAAAGCGATGTCCGGGATTGAATAGACGAAAGGCTGGTTTCCTGGCCTTTCGTCGGTCAACGGCGTGTTAGCGAAGTAATCGGGCCTACGCCGAAAATCGTCCCGAAGAAACACGGGGAGCATGAACAGGCGTTTGCTTTCCCTCTCCCCTTGTGGGAGAGGGTGCCCCGGCAGGGGCAGGTGAGGGGGAGGATTGGGCTTATTCCGGCTCTGTTTCGCGCTGAACCGCCGCCCCCTCTCCTGCGCTTTTACCAAAATTCGGGGCATCCTCCCCCACGAGGGGGGAGGACGATGGATCGCCATACTCCGCGAAATTTTCATATCAATAAAATCAACAGGTTAAGTGGTGTTTCTTGAGAGAGGATATTGATTTGCCGAGATGCCGCAGCCTATTTCCCCGCCTTCCCCCACGAATCCTTGAGTGTCACCGTGCGGTTGAAGACCGGCGCGCCGTCCCGCGAATCGGTGTGGTCGGCGACGAAATAGCCGTGCCGTTCGAACTGGAAGCGCTCTTCAGGTTTTGCCTTTTTCAGCGCGGGTTCCAGTTGCGCGGTGATGACCCGGACGCTGTTCGGGTTCAGGTCGTCGAGGAAATAGCGGTCGTCCGAGCCAGGCGCCGGATTGATGAACAGGCGGTCGTAGAGGCGCACCTCGGCTTGATAAGCGCCAGCCGCCGATACCCAGTGCAGATTGCCCTTGACTTTGTAATTGTCGGCCCCTGGGGTGCCGCTTTTGGAATCCGGCAGATAGTCACAGTGTACGGCGATGACATTGCCGTTTTCATCTTTGTCGCAGCCGGTGCATTTAACCACGAAGCCGTGGCGCAGACGGGCGGTGTTGCCGGGATAAAGCCGGTGGTAGCCCTTGACAGGCTCGTCCATGAAATCTTCGCGCTCGATCCACAGCTCGCGGCCAAAAGGCATCGCGCGTTTGCCGAGTTCCGGTTTCAGCGGGTGGTTGGGCGCGAAGCATTCTTCGCTCTGGCCTTGCGGGTAGTTGTCGACGATCAGTTTCAGCGGGTCGAGCACGGCGACGCGGCGTTCGGATGATTCGTTGAGCACTTCGCGCATGCAGTCCTCGAACAGCGTGTAATCGATCAGCGAGTCGGCCTTGGATACGCCGATGCGCTCGGCGAACAGATGAAAGCCTTCCGGTGTATAACCGCGCCGGCGGGCGCCGACGAGGGTGGGCATGCGCGGATCGTCCCAGCCGGAAACATGTTTTTCCTCGACCAGTTGAATGAGTTTGCGCTTGGAAAGCACGACGTAAGTCAGGTTCAGGCGCGAAAATTCAATCTGCTGCGGCAGCGGACGCTGCAACAGACCGCCTTCGGCCAGTCGCTCCAGCAGCCAGTCGTAGAACGGGCGCTGATCCTCGAATTCCAGCGTGCAGATCGAGTGCGTGATGTTTTCCAGCGCGTCCTCGATCGGGTGGGCGAAGGTATACATCGGGTAAACGCACCAGCGGTTGCCGGTGTTGTGGTGCTCGGCGTGGCGGATGCGATAGATTGCCGGGTCGCGCAGATTGATGTTGGGCGAGGCCATGTCGATCCTGGCGCGCAGAATGTGCGCGCCGTCCGGGAATTCCCCGGCCTGCATGCGGCGGAAGAGCAGCATGTTTTCTTCCGGGCCGCGCTTGCGGTAGGGCGAGTCCGTGCCGGATTCGGTGAGCGTGCCCCGGTTGCTGCGCATTTCGTCGGCGCTCTGGCTGTCGACGTAGGCGTTGCCGGATTCGATCAGGTATTCGGCGCAGGCGACCATCCAGTCGAAGTAATCCGAGGCGTAATAGAGGTTGTTCTCCTTTTCGTCCTGCCAGGAAAAACCGAGCCAGCGCACGGCCTCGACGATTGAGTCGACGTATTCCTTTTCCTCTTTTTCCGGGTTGGTGTCGTCGAAACGCAGGTGGCAGCGTCCGCCGTAATCTCGCGCCAGCCCGAAATTCAGGCAGATCGACTTGGCGTGGCCGAAATGCAGGTAGCCGTTCGGCTCCGGCGGAAATCGCGTACGGATGCGCGCGGGATCGAGCGCCCCGGCAAGATGCTGCTGCGCCAGGCCCGGCTTGCCGGACCAGTGGCGCCTGGCGTGCTTGCCGGCGGCCAGATCGGCGTCGATGATGTTGCGAATGAAATTTGCCGCCGGAGAGACGGCGGGGGCGGTTTCCTTGCTGTTTTTGGGCGCGTTGCTCACGACAGAGTCCTTGTTCTTCGAGACCTTCTATTTTAACCGCAGGGGTATGAAACCCGCTATCCGCCGAGGGGTACGATTCAAACTGGTGTGCCGTGGTATATAGAGGAAACAGAGCATGAGCAGGCGTTTGCTTTCCCTCTCCCCTTGTGGGAGAGGGTGCCCCGGCAGGGGCAGGAGAGGGGAAGGATTAACATTAACACGGAGAATGCAGGGGCGAATGAAAACCTTTTTAACCACGGCGACACGGCGGGCACGGCGAAAAGCAAAGACAAAAACGATTTTCGCTTTTTGCTTTTCGCCGTGTCGCCGTGTCGCCGTGGTTAACTTCTTTTTCCATTGGATCCCTGCACATCAGTTTGAATCGCACCCAAAGAAATCTGTTAACAATCAAGCAACAATCAACCTGAAAAAAGCAGTCAGACACTGCGGAAATCTGCCTGCGCCTTGCCCTCACCTTTAGCGGACATCACCCTGAGAATACCTTGAGCTCTCGCATGTCCCTGGTCGGCGGCTTTTCGGAACCAACCAAGGGCTTGCGCATCATCTTTCGCCACGCTCTGGCCGATGTAGTACATAAACCCAAGATTATATTGGGCTTTCGCCTCTCCCTGGTCAGCGGCCTTGCGATACCATCTGACGGCTTCCGCCGCATCCTGCGCTACGCCACGACCGTTGGCGTACATCCTTCCAAGTTTGTTTTGGGCATCCGTATCTCCCTGGTCGGCGGCCTTGCGATACCATCCGAGGGCCTGCGTCTCATCCTGCGTCACGCCCCGGCCGAATTGGTACATTGTCCCGAGGTTGGCCTGGGCAGCCGCATCACCCTGATCGGTGGCTTTCCGATACCACCTGACAGCTTCCGCCTCATCCCGCGCTACGCCCTGACCGTTGGCGTATGCCCACCCGAGCTCGTTCTGGGCCGCCGCATGGCCCTGATCGGCGGCCTTGCGGAACCATTTGACAGCTTCCAGCTCGTCCTGCGCCACGCCCTGACCGTCGATATACATCACCCCAAGCTTGTACTGAGCCGCCGCCTGTCCCTGCTCGGCGGCCTTGCGGTACCAACTGACGGCTTGCGCATCATTCTTCGCGACGCCCTGTGCATTGTCATACCTCACCCCGAGGGTGAATTGAGCCATCACATAGCCCTGATCAGCGGCTTTCCGGTACCATCCGAGGGCTTCCTCCTCATCCATCTCCACGCCCAAACCGTAGCGGTACATATCCCCGAGGTGATATTGGGCTTTCGCATGTCCCTGCCCGGAAGCTTTCCGGTACCATTTGATGGCTTCATCCTCATCCTGCGCCACTCCTCGACCGTTGAAACAGGCCCACCCGAGTTTGTACTGGGCATCCGCATGTCCCTGCTCGGCGGCGTTTCGGTAGCATTTGACGGCTTCCACATCATCCTGAGCTTTGAGGCGCCTCTCCCCGAGCTCAAATTGAGCGTCCGCATCGCCCCGGTCGGCGGCCTTTTGAGTCCATTTGACGGCTTCCGCATCATCCTGCTTCACGCCCTGACCGTAGGCGTACATCACACTGAGGAGCCCTTGGGCTCTTGCATGTCCCTGGTCGGCGGCTTTTCGGAACCAGGCGAGGGCTTGCGCCTCATCCTGAGCCACGCCCTGTCCGTTGTAGTACATAAACCCGAGATTGAATTGAGCCCCTGCATTTTTCTGGTCAGCGGACTTGCGATACCAGGCGAGGGCTTGCGCCTCATCCTGCGCTACGCCACGACCGTTGGCGTACATCCTCCCGAGCTTGTTTTGTGCATCCGCATCTCCCTGCTCGGCGGCCTTGCGGAACCATCCGACGGCTTCCGCCTGATCCTGCGTCACACCCCGACCCCATTGGCACATTGTCCCGAGATTGGCCTGGGCAGCCGCATCTCCCTGCCCGGCGGCCTTTCGATACCACCTGACAGCTTCCACCTCATCCCGCGCCACGCCCTGACCGTTGGCGTACGCCCACCCGAGCTCGTTCCGGGCAGCCGCATGTCCCTGCTCGGCAGCCTTATGGAACCATTTGACAGCTTCCGCCTCGTCCTGCGCCACGCCCTGACCGTCGACATACATCACCCCGAGATTGTATTGGGCATCCGCATCTCCTTGATCAGCGGCTTTTCTGTACCATCCGGCGGCTTCCTCCTCGTCATCATTGTCATCCTTATCCTCCGCCACGCCCTGATCGCCGATGTATGCCCCACCGAGCTTGCCTTGGGCCTCTTCATCTTCCTGATCGGCGGTGGCATTGCGATACCAACTGAGGGCTTGCGCTTCATCCTGCGCCACGCCCCAACCGTGGCGATACATATCCTCAAGATAATATTGAGCTTTCTCATGCCCCTGATCGGAAGCTTTTTGGTACCACTTGATGGCTTGCGCCTCATCCCGCGCCACGCCCCGACCGTTGAAACAGGCCCACCCGAGTTTGCACTGGGCTTCCGCATTTCCCTGCTCGGCGGCCTTTCGGTACCATTTGACGGCTTCGGCGTCATCCTTCACCACGCCCCGGGCGAATTGATACATTGTCCCGAGGTTGTCCTGGGCCTCCGCATGCCCCTGCTCTGCGGCCTTGCGGAACCAACTGACGGCTTGCGTATCATCCCGCGCCACGCCCTCACCGTTGGCGTATGCCCAGCCGAGTTCGTTCTGGGCCTCCGCATGTCCCAGATCGGCGGCCTTTCGAATCCATTTAACCTCCTCTTCCTCAAGGTGGTCTTTGGCCCATTGGTATTCCTGATCGGCGGCCTTGCGGTACCATTTAAGGGCTTGTGCATCATCCTGCGTCACGCCCTGACCCGCGGTGTACATCACTCCGAGGTTGTTTTGGGCCGCTACGTATCCCTGCTCGGCGGCTTTGCGGAACCAACTGACGGCTTCTTCCTCATCCTGCGCCACGCCCCGGCCGTTTTCATACATCCACCCAAGGTTGTTTTGGGCTTTCGCTTCTCCCTGTTCGGCGGCTTTTCGATACCAGCCAACGGCCTGCGCCTCATCCTGCGTCACACCCTGACCGTTTTCGTACATCACTCCAAGCTTGTATTGGGCATCGGCATGGCCCTGATCAGCGGCCTTTCTGTACCATCCGGCGGCTTCCACCTCATCCTTCACCATACTCTGGCCGTTTTCGTACATCTCCCCGAGCTTGAATTGGGCTTCCACATCGCCCTGCTCGGCGGCCTTCCGAATCCATTTGACGGCTTTCGCCTCATTCTTCGCAGGGGGAACCGTCTCGGACAGGGGGAAGTCAGAGGCGCCAAGCAACGCGGCCAAAGCCAACGGCGCCGCCGTTTGCAGGGCTTGCCCGCAAACATGGCAAAACTTCGCTTCGAGGATGACTTCGGTCCCGCAATTTGTGCAGTACATGCTTTCTCCTGATTACAGGATACCCAATCCACACTCAATCGGACAGCGCAGGAACTTTGCCCAGGAGCCTTGCCCGTACTGTCACCCGTTACTGTTCTCCAAGTCGGACCGGGCGACCTCGTTACAGCGCGGCACACAAGACCTCAATGCTACCTTCATCCGGCAGTCTTTTCCACACAGCTTTGGAGTATTAACCCGGCAATTCAATAGATTCATTAAGCGGCATATTGAATTTTTGGGTGTTTGAAATAAGCCATAACCCGTTTGGGTTGAAGTTGCAATTTCTTCATGGCTCCCCGTACTTTTGACTCC
>BNUC01000066.1 GCA_025997075.1 Betaproteobacteria bacterium
GATCAAGACTGCTCCTTTGACTTGCACATATTGATGGTCAAGGGTGGCGAAGTAGTTGACGCCTACCTTTTTCCTTGGGCTCTCTTTGCAATCGCAACCTCCAACTGGAGTAAAGAAATCGATGCTCAAGAATACAGAGCATCGATTTCTTTACTCCAGTTGGAGGTTGCGATTGCAAAGAGAGCCCAAGGAAAAAGGTAGGCGTACAAGTCGAATGAACGCGCGTGTCGACTTTCCCTGTATAGACACCGCCACCGGAATCGCCACCTGGCTGTTGCAAGCCATCGACCCGGACACCGGCGAAGTCATGCAGGACGCCCCCCGCAGCTACGAAGCCAACGGCCTCTTTACCCAGGCCAGCCAGGGACTGCCCGGCCAGGTCGCCGCGAATCAGGTGAGCAATTTGCGTTCCGTGCTCGCCCCCTTCACCCTGCGCGGCTTGGCTGACGGCTTTACCGGCAGCGCCACCGACATCGGCGCGCCTGACGAAATATAGTTCACTGTTCGCTTGCGCTTTCGCCTTCAACCAGCAGCCGCGCCACCCAATCCGCGTGGCGTTCGCGCTCCAGAATCATCGGACGCACCCGCCACAGCGTCACCGCCGCGGAATACGCCCAGGCCGCCAGCGCCATCGTCAGCATGCCGGCCAGCATGGTCGCCGCCATCGACGGCGCGCGGCTGAAACTGACGGACGCGCCCTGATGCAAAGTGCTCCACCACCTCACTGAAAAATAAATCACCGGCACATTCACCGCCCCCACCAGCGCAATCAGCGCCCCGGCGCGGTCGGCGCGCTTCGGCTCGGCAATGGCGCGAGTCAGCGCGATAAAGCCAAAATAGAGAAAGAGCAGCAGCAACTGCGAAGTGAGACGCGCATCCCACACCCAGTATGCGCCCCAGGTAGGCCGCCCCCACAGCGCCCCCGTCCACAGCGCCACAAAACAGAACATCGCCCCGGTCGGCGCCAGCGCCCGCGCCAGGATGAAGGACATGCGCGTATTCATCACCAACCCCACCGCCGACCAGAACGCCATCAGCAGATAGATGAACATGCTCATCCAGGCAGCCGGCACATGGATGAAAATCACCCGATAGACCTCGCCCTGCACCGCATCCACCGGCGCGACGAAAAACCCCAGCCACAAGCCCACCGCCGCCAGCACGACAGCCAGTCCCGCGCACCACGGCGCAAGCCGGCCGGCGAGCACGTAAAACACCTGCGGCGCGGCAAAACGAAAAAGATGTCGCAAGGTTTTCCCCTCTCCCCTTGTGGGAGAGGAGTTGGGGAGAGGGGGTGGTTCAGGTTGCCATGATGTCATTGCCGCGCCACCCTTTCCCCCTCTCCCCCAACCCCTCTCCCACAAGGGGAGAGAGGAGTATTCATATCTCCCCCACAAAAGAGGAGGGAAGTATTCATGTCTCCCTCAGCCACTCTCCTGCCACTAACCACCTCCCTCTCCCCTCGTGGGAGAGGGCCGGGGAGAGGGGGAACGTTCGTTCGCAAATCTTCCTTTTTCTCATGTAAAGCCTGCCAGATTGATTCCATTACTGCGTCAGATTGTCCCGACCATTCATTGTTCCAGAATCGCAGCACACGAAAGCCCTGCTGCTGTAGCCAGGCATCGCGTTGGGCATCGTATTCCTGTACTTCAGCATGTTGCCCACCATCAAGTTCGATAATCAGTTTTTTATCGAAACAGACAAAATCAAGAATGTAGCGCCCCATCGGTTGCTGACGGCGAAACTTGAAATTGGAAAAGCGTTTAGCGCGTAGCTGTTGCCATAAAGCCTGCTCGGCAGGAGTTTGCTGCCGACGTAATTCGCGTGCCCGACCATAAATCCAGGTGGCGTCATCTTTCATGATTGCCATAAGTTTCTCCTTGCTACTCCCTCGTGGGAGAGTGCCGATTACTTGCAACCTCCCTCTCCCCTCGTGGGAGAGGCCGGGGAGAGGGGGCGGTTCAGCTTGCCGTGATGCCAAGGCCGCGCCACTTCCCCCTCTCCCCCAACCCCTCTCCCACAAGGGGAGAGGGGAGAAAATCAGTCATTCACCATCCGCAACGCCGCCGCGCAAGCCGGAGGCGCCAGCGCCAGCGCCGCCGCCAGTATCCCGCCCAAAAGCAACAAATGCGCGCGCGCGCCCACGCCGCTGATTTCAGCCTCGACCGCCCCCGCGCCAAAAATGAGCACCGGCACAAACAGCGGCAGCACAATCAACGCCAGCAACATCCCGCCGCCGCGCAACCCTAATGTCAGCGCCGCACCCAGGGCGCCGATGAGCGCCAGCGATGGCGTACCCAGCGCCAATGCCTCAATCAGCACCGGCCATCCCGCCGGGTCAAGATTAAACGCCAGCGCCAGCACCGGCGCGGCGACCACCACCGGCAAGCCGGCCGCCAGCCAGAAAGCGATGATTTTCGCCAACACCCACGACACCATCGGTTCGGGCGACAATAATAACTGTTCGAGCGTGCCGTCGGCAAAATCGCGCTCGAACAGGCGATGCAGCGACAGCAGCAACGACAGCAGCGCCGCCACCCACAGCACGCCGGGCGCAATCGCGCGCAACTGCGCAGCCTCTGCCCCGACTCCGAACGGAAAGAGACAGGTCACGATGACAAAAAATGCCAAGGTCACCAGCACGTCGACACGCTCGCGCCAGGCCAGCAGCAATTCGCGTCGCAGCACAGCAAGGAACACTCTTAACATGCGCGCTCCCTGCCGACAAAATCGCCAGGATTAAGCAGACGGGAGGCACGGGCCAGTTCCACATCCTGATGCGTGGTGTACATCACCATCCCGCCCGCCGCGCAATGCGCCGAGACCTGCTCCGCCAGCAACTTCACCGCCTCCGTATCCAGCGCGGTAAACGGCTCGTCGAGCACCCACAATGGGCGCGCAGCCGCCAGAAAAAGCCGCGCCAATCTGACCCGCCGCCGCTGCCCCTGCGACAAAACCCCCAGCGGCAAATCCAGCGCGTCGCCCAGCCCGAAGCGCGTAAGCGCGGCCACACATGCTTCTTCGTCTGCCGCCTCCCCCGACACGGTACAGGCGAAGCGCAGATTTTCCAGCGCCGTCAGTTGCTCGCTCACCGCCGCCGCATGACCAAGATAAAGCAGCTCGCGGCGAAAGATTTCCCCCCGCCCAATCAACTCGCCCCGCCAGCGCACTTCCCCCGCCTCGGGCCGGGCGATTCCCGCCACCAGCCGCAACAGGCTGGTCTTGCCCACTCCGTTCGGCCCGACCACGCGCAACAACTCGCCCGGCCCCAGAGACAGGGAAAGGCCACGAAACAACAGGCGGTCGCCACGGACGCAGACGAGATTTCGACATTCAAGCATGGTATGGGATTGAACCACAGCAACGGCATTTCTTCCACATCAGGGATCAGATGTCAGGTATCAACCCCATGCCGCCATTCGGTTTTGACATCTGTCACCTGCCACTGATACCTGCCCCCTGGATCCCGGCAATCAAAGGGACGACGGGCATTGGACATCAAGCCAGCAACGCCACCGCCTTGATTTGCGCGATAACTTCTTTCCCCGGCGCGATATCCAGCGCAGCACGGGAACGTTCCGTAATGCGCGCGAGCAACAATGGCGCACCCTCCCCCGGCAAGCGGAGTTGCACCAGCACATGCGAGGGGATTTCCGTGGCGGCGACCGCCTGTACCGTCGCCGGAAGAACATTGAGGATGCTGCTGTCGTCGTGCGCAGTGAGGGCAAGACTGACATCGCTGGCGTGAATGCGGCAGCGCACACGGCTGCCGGGGAGCTTGTCGCGATGGCCAACGTAGAGCTTGCCGCCGGGGAATTCCAGGCGGGTCAGATCATCCCGCTCGTGGGCGGCGACGGTGGCTTCAATAACGACACCGGCATCGTCAGCGAAAGCATGTTGCAAGTCGACCCGCGCCAGCGTTTCTACCAGAGGGCCGCTGGCGGTGGCTTGCCCGTTGTCGATGAGCACCAGATGGTCAGCCAGTCGCGCCACTTCGTCCGGGGCATGGCTCACATAAAGCACGGGAATGGATAGCTCGTCGTGCAGCCTTTCGAGATAGGGCAGGATTTCCTGTTTGCGCTTGACATCCAGCGCCGCCAGCGGCTCATCCATCAGCAGCAGATGCGGGCGGGTCAGCAGCGCGCGGGCGATGGCCACCCGCTGACGCTCGCCGCCGGAGAGGCGGTCGGGGGCGCGGTCCAGCAAGGCGTGGATGCCCAGAAAATCGAGCATCGCGTCGAACCCGTCGCCTTCGGTATTCCCTGCGCGCTTCATGCCGTATTCGAGATTTTTCCGCACGGAAAGATGCGGGAAGAGACTCGCTTCCTGAAACACAATCCCCAGAGAACGCTTGTGGGTAGGGAAAAACAGTTTTCTGGATTCGTCCTGCCAGACGGCGCCGCCAACGGACAGAAAACCTCGCGGAGCGCGCTCCAGACCGGCAACGCACCTCAGCAGCGTGGTCTTGCCGCAGCCGGAGGGGCCGAATACTGCCGTGACGCCCTTGTCCGGCAGATGCAAATCCACGTCCAGCGTAAAACCTGGATAAGCGATGTGAAAACGCGCTTCCATCAATCAGACCCAGGCGCTTTTTTTGCGGCCGCTGTAGAGAAGGAGCAGCACCAGGAAACTGAAACACACCATGCCGCCCGCCAGCCAGTGCGCCTGCTCGTACTGCATGGTTTCTACATAATCGAAAATCTTGACCGAGAGCACCTGCGTTTTGCCGGGGATGTTGCCGCCTATCATCAGCACCACGCCGAATTCACCCACCGTGTGCGCAAAACCCAGAATGGCAGCAGTCAGCATGCCGGGGCGGGCCAGCGGCAAAGCGACGGTAAAGAACCTGTCCCACGGCGAAGCGCGCAGGCTGGCCGCCACCTCCAGCGGGCGGGAGCCCATCGCTTCAAAAGCGTTCTGGATGGGCTGCACTACAAACGGCAGCGAGTAGAACACCGAGGCGACGACCAGCCCGGCAAAGGAAAAAGGCAGGCGCGACAGCCCCACGGATTCCATCGCCTGACCCACCGGGCCATGCGGCCCCATGAGCAGCAACAGATAAAACCCGATCACCGTGGGCGGCAGCACCAGCGGCAGGGTGACGACCGCGCCGACCGGGCCTTTCAGCCACGACCGGGTGCGGGAGAGCCACCAGGCGATGGGCGTGCCGATGAAAAGCAGCAGCACGGTGACGAGCGTGGCGAGCTTGACTGTGAGCCAGATGGCGGTGAGGCTGGAATGCATGGAGGTAGAGAGCGTAGGTCCGTGGGTTGGGTAAGCGAAGCGCAACCCGACGGTTGTACATTTGCGGCGCTTCGCGCCGGTTGTTTACGAGCGTCGGGATGCGCCGCTGCGCGGCTTTCCCAACCTACAAGATCGCCACGTTTATTTACCGTACCCGTAAGACTTGATAATCTGCTCGCCCTTCGGCCCTTTCAGGAACTCGATGAAAGCCTTGGCCGCAGCATTGTCCTTCGCCTTGTTCAGAATCACCGCATCCTGACGAATCGGTTCATACAAATCAGTCGGCACAATCCACGCCGAACCGCTGGTGACTTTGCCATCCTTGTATACCTGCGACAGCGCAACAAACCCCAGTTCCGCATTCCCCGTGGAAACAAACTGATGCGCCTGCGAAATATTGTTGCCCTTCACCACCTTCGCTTGCAGCTTGTCCCACAGCTTCAGCTTGGTCAGCGCTTCGACAGCCGCCGTGCCATAAGGAGCCTTTTCGGGGTCGGCAATGGAAAGATGTTCGAAAGCGTCTTTTTGCAGCACCTCGCCCTTATCGTCGACAAAACCTTCCTTGGCGCTCCACAGCACCAGTGTGCCGATTGCGTAAGTAAAACGGCTGCCGGCAACCGTCTTCCCTTCCTTTTCGAGCTTGGCGGGCGTGGTGTCGTCAGCGGCGAGGAAAATATCAAAAGGCGCGCCCTCATTAATCTGGGCGTAAAACTGCCCGGTGGAACCAAAAGACGGCGTTACCTTGTGGCCTGTCTCCTTTTCAAAGGCTGCCGCAATATCCTTGGCGGGCGCGGTGAAATTGGCGGCGACGGCGATTGAAATTTCGTCCGCCTGCGCGGCCTGGGCAAAAACAGCCACGGCGAACGCGGCCAGACAAGGTGTAAAGCGGGATACGAGAGACATCTGCAACTCCTTCAGGTTAGAGAAAAAACAAGGGCGGTCAGTCATAAACCGCCAGAATCACACTCGACGACTTGAAAAAGGCGCACGCCTCAACTCCAGGCGCAAGCCCCAATCTTTTGCAACTGCTATCCGTAACGACGGCGGTCACGCTGCGCCCGGCAGGCAGCGCCAGCGTGACTTCACTATTGACCGGGCCGGGATGCACCACGCTCACCTGTCCCCACAACTGATTACGCGCCGTCAGGCGCATGTCGCGATCCGTGCCCAGAATCACCGACGACGATTTCACCAGCGCCACGACTTCGCGCCCGATGGTCAGACCGAGGTTTTCGGCACTGGCCTTGGTAATCACAGCGGCGATTTCATTGCTCTCATCCAGGCGCAGCCGCACTTCATAATCGACGCCGCCCGCAATCAGACCGACGACGGTGCCGGCAAACTGGTTGCGCGCGCTGGCCTTCATGCTCATGCGGCGCATCAGTTGTTGAAACCCCGGAATGTCACAGGCCCCGGCCTCGCCCAGCCGCGCCGAAAGGCGGTCGAGCACGGTCTGATATTCGATTTCCAGCGCCCGATACATCGCCACGATTTTCTTACCGTACTCGGTCAATTGCGTGCCGCCGCCCTGCCGCCCACCCGTCACCCGCAGCACCAGCGGCTCGGCCGCAAGATTGTTGAGCGTGTCGATGGCATCCCACGCGGCCTTGTACGACAGTGGCACCGCGCGGGCGGCCTGATTAATCGAGCCACGCTTGCCGATTTCTTCAAGCAAGCGGATGCGGGTATCCGACAATGCCGCGCCGACCTCGTTTTCGAGCGACATGCGGGCAAGGAAGCGATTGGTAGTCATGGGACTAGCATTATATTCGTTTGTTTATATAAAACCAATCATCTATCAAAACGGTGTTTCTTATGGTTGCAAGGCTATAGAACGAACACGTACAGTCATACTATGTAGTAATCCACATAATGCAATCCCACAGGAGTCCCTCATGAAAACCAGCGCCCGCAACATTTTTAACGGCGCCATCAGCGCGCTCAAGTCCGGCACGGTCAATGCCGAAGTTATCATCGCCCTATCCGGCGGCGATCAACTGGTTGCCGTCATCACGCAGGAGAGCGTCAAAACGCTTGAACTGACCGTCGGCACACAGGTGATTGCGCTGGTCAAAGCGCCTTGGGTGATGCTGATGACCGAGCCGAGCGGCATCCGCCTGTCCGCGCGCAACTGTCTTGCCGGAACGGTCAAGTCGGTTGAAGTCGGCGCCGTTAATGCCGAAGTTGCGCTGACACTGCCCGGCGGCACGGAAATCACGGCGATCATCACCCGCGACTCGGTGCACGAACTCGGGCTGAAACCGGGCGTCGCCGCGACTGCGGTCATCAAGGCATCGAATGTGATTTTGGGCGTTCCCGCCTGACAAAAACGCTCTAACGAAACGCCACCAGTCGATGCGGACGCAGCATTCCGGAAGAATCGGCATGACCGACGCCGAGCAATTCGCCTTCGGCGTAAACACGACATTTTCCCTGGATTCCGTACTCGGCGGCTACCGGATTGCCGTGGATGAAGCGCTCTCTTTGCGTCTCATCAAGCCTGATCTCCGGGAGAGTCTGTAACAGCGCATCGGGCGGCAGCAGATGGCGCTGGCGCTCATCCTCCGGCAGCGCGGCAAGCGCGTCGAGCGTTACCGCCCGCGCAATCGACACGTCGCCAACCCTCACCCGGCGCAAGGCGGCAAGATGCGCCCCGCAGCCAAGCGCCTGACCGATGTCCCCGGCGAGCGCGCGAATGTAGGTTCCCTTGCTGCAGCTCACGCGCAGGCGGCAGCGCCCGGCTGAATCACTCAGCAGCGCCAGTTCGGTGATATCGATTTCGCGCGCTTCCCGCTCGACCATGACGCCCTGACGCGCCAGTTTATAGAGCGGCTGGCCATCGCGTTTCAATGCCGAGTACATCGGCGGGACTTGCAGGATATGGCCACGGAATTTCCCGAGCGCCGCTTCGAGACCCTGCCGGTCGAACTCCGGCGTCCGGCGTTCCAGCACCTCGCCTTCGGCATCCCCGGTATCGGTCGTCACCCCGAAACAAATCTCCGCCTCGTAGGTTTTGTCAGCCAAGAGGAGGTCGGAAGAAAATTTGGTGGCCTCGCCAAAGCACAGGGGAAGCAGGCCCGTGGCCAACGGATCAAGCGTTCCCGTATGCCCCGCTTTCGCTGCGGAAAACAATCGCCGGGCCGCTTGCAGCGCCGAATTCGAGGTCATGCCGCAAGGCTTGTCGAGCAGCAAAACACCGTCGATGCGCAACCAGGAACGTTTTATGCGGGTATTCAATTTTCAGCAAACTGTAGGGCGGAAAAGCGAAGCGCCTTCCGCCGAATGTAAATAACTACGTTATTGCGACTTTGTTGCCCGGAACCCGGTTCGTTCATAAAATTCCTGGATTCCGGCTTTCGCCGGAATGACGGGATAGAAATAAGCACTGTTTCAACTTTCAGTCGAATCCGAAGAATCCGCAGGCTCCAACTCGCCGGAAATCGATACGGCCTGCTGAATCAGTTTTGACAGATCCGCGCCACGTTCGAGCGATTCGTCAAAAACGAAATGTAATTGCGGCGTGTTGTGAATGGTGATGCGTCGCCCAAGCTCGTGGCGCAGAAAGCCAGCCGCTTTTTGCAGGCCAGCGAGCACCGAATCGACGTGTTCGCGTCCGGACATGCTGCTGAAATACACCTTGGCGTGAGCGTAATCGGCCGAGACCTCGACGCCCGTGATGCTGATCATGCCCACGCGCGGGTCTTTCAGCTCGGTCTGAATCAGTTCCGCCAGTTCCCGGCGAATCTGCTCGGAGATCCGGTCGCGGCGCGCAAAACCCTTGTTGTTAACAGTCACGTGGAATTTCCTAGAGCGTCCGCGCCACTTCGGTCAGGTCATAGACCTCGATCTGGTCGCGTTCTTCGTAATGGGAGAAGTTCTTTAACGACAGGCCACACTCGAAGCCGGCGCGCACTTCCTTGACGTCGTCCTTCACTCGCTTGAGCGAATCCAGTTCGCCGTCCCAGATAACCACGTTGTCGCGCAGCAGGCGAGCCCGCGAAGTTCTCTTGACCACACCTTCGAGAACATAGCAGCCGGCGATGGTGCCGATCTTGGAACCACGGAAAACCTGGCGAATCTCGATGAGACCGGTGATGTCCTCGCGCTTGTCCGGCGAGAGCATGCCGGAAAGAGCCGCCCGCACCTCGTCCACCGCATCGTAGATGATGTTGTAGTAACGGATGTCGACGCCCACATTCTCGGCAGCCTTGCGCGCCCCCGCATCGGCGCGGGTATTGAAGCCGATGATGACGGCCCGGGACGCATTCGCCAGATGCACGTCGGACTCGCTGATCGCGCCGACCGCGGCATGGATGACGTTGACCTTGACTTCGTCGGTCGACAGTTTTTGCAATGACTGGACCAATGCTTCCTGCGAGCCCTGCACGTCGGCCTTGATAATCAGCGCCAGGTCCTTCGTGTCGGAATCGCCCATCTGTTCCAGAATGTTTTCGAGATTGGCCGCCTGCTTGTTGGCCAGCTTCACGTCACGGAACTTGCCCTGCCGGAAGAGCGCGATTTCGCGCGCCTTGCGCTCGTCCGCCAGAACCATCGCGTCCTGACCGGCCAGCGGCACGTCTGACAGACCGAGCACCTCGACCGGAATCGACGGACCGGCTTCCTTGATGGTCTTGCCGTTTTCGTCGAGCATGGCGCGGATGCGCCCGAAAACCGGGCCGGAGAGCAGCACGTCGCCCTGACGCAGGGTGCCGGACTGCACCAACATGGTCGCCACGGGTCCGCGCCCCTTGTCCAGCCGCGCTTCGATGATCAGGCCCTTGGCCGGGGTTTCCCTGGGCGCCTTGAGTTCCAGCACTTCCGCCTGCAGCAGCACGTTTTCCAGCAGCTCGTCGATCCCCGCGCCGGTCTTGGCCGAGACGTTGATGAACGGCGATTCGCCGCCATACTCTTCCGGCACGACCGACTCGGCGACCAGTTCCTGCCTGACGCGATCCGGGTTGGCTTCGGGCTTGTCGATTTTGTTCACCGCCACGACGATCGGCGCGCCGGCCGCTTTGGCATGGTGGATGGCTTCGCGCGTCTGCGGCATCACGCCGTCGTCGGCCGCCACCACCAGAATGACGATGTCCGTGGCCTGCGCGCCGCGCGCGCGCATCGCGGTAAATGCTTCGTGTCCCGGCGTATCGAGAAAGGTCACCATGCCGCGCGCCGTCTCCACGTGGTACGCGCCGATATGCTGGGTGATGCCGCCCGCTTCGCCGGACGCCACGCGGGTACGGCGGATGTAGTCGAGCAGCGAGGTCTTGCCGTGGTCGACGTGGCCCATGACGGTCACCACCGGCGCGCGCGGCAGTTGCGGCGCATCCTTGTGTTCGGTCTCGTCCAGGAAAACATCCGGGTCGTCGAGCTTGGCGGCGAAGGCGCGGTGCCCCAATTCCTCCACGACGATCATCGCGGTTTCCTGATCAATCACCTGGTTGATCGTGACCATCGAGCCCATTTTCATCAGGGTCTTGATCACTTCGATCGCCTTGACGGCCATCTTGTGCGCCAGATCGGTCACGGAAATCGTTTCCGGCACATGCACATCGTGCACCACCGCCTCGGTCGGCGCCTGGAAGGCATAGGCCGCCTGTTCGGATTCAGGAGCATTGCGTCCGCCGCGCTTGCCATGTTTGCCGGCGCGCCATTCGGTACTGGCCGGCGCACCGCGCGTCTTGAGCCCTCGTTTGCCGCCCTCACTCTTCCACGCGCTTCCGCCGCTTTTCTTGTCGCCTTTTTTCTCCGTGGGGGCCGCCTTGCCGTCGGAACGGCGAACCGTCTTTTCCTGTTTCTCGCCTTTTTCTTCCGGCTTGTCGCTCGCCGTTTTGGCCGCCACCTTCTTCGCCACCTCGGCGGCGCGCGCGGCCACCGCCTTTTCTTCGGCTTCCTTCTTCAAGCGCACCAGATCGGCAGCGCGCTGCTGCTTCTCAAGAAACTCGGCTTCCTGGCGGGCATGCAGTTCATGGAGAAGGCGTTCTTCTTCCGCGCGCAGACGCAACTGTTCCTCACCAATGATTTCCGCCCTTGTCGTGGGTTTCTTCACCACCGGCTTGACGGTCTGTCTCCTGGCCGCCGGATATTCCTTATCTCTTCCCTTGCCTCGCCCGGAGCGCCTGGATTTGGTTTCCGTGATTTCCTTGCCTGCCGCCGCCTCGGGCTGAGCCGCCGGTTCGGCGACATCCGCGGGCGGAGTTTCCGTTTGCGTCCCGGCCTGAACCGCCGGTTCGACGACATCCACGGGCGGGATTCCCACTTGCGTTCCAGTCTGGAGAGTCTGAGGAAAAAGCGCCTCGACAGGTTGAGCAAGCTGTTCCACCGGAGCGGCGACAACCGGGTCTTCCTCATTCCGGATAACCGGTTCCTGAAGCGGAGACTCCGGAAGCTGAGACACGTCTTCTTTCCCGGACAGCAACTCGGCGCGCAATTCGGCCGGATCACGTTTAACCAGAATACGTTTTTTACGCACTTCGACCAGAACAGTATGCGACTTCCCATGCGAATTCTGAGCGTGGATTTCCGAAGTCTCCTTGCGCGTCAGAGTGATTTTCGTCCTGGCTTCGGCTCCGCCGCGCGTGCGGCGCAAATATTCAAGCAGCTTGGTCTTGTCCTGCTCCATCAACACATCGTCAGCTTTATGCTTGACAACACCAGCCAACTGCAACTGTTCCAGCAGCATGGGGGCCGGCATTTTCAGCTCTGTCGCGAATTGTTCAACGCTCGTTTGCGCCATGTAGAAACCTCTTCTTAGCTTGCTGGATATACGCTTGCTTGTTTATTCGAACCAGTGCGCGCGCGCCGTGGTGATCAACTGCCTGGCGCGCTCATCGTCAATGCCGGTCATTTCGGTCAGCTCGTCGACAGCCAGATCGGCCAGGTCGTCCCGCGTCTTGATTCCGCCCTGCGCCAGCTTTCCGGCCAGCGAGTTGTCCATCCCTTCCAGGCCGAGCAAATCCTCGGCGACATCGCCGATCTGCTCCTCGGCGACAATCGCCTCGGTCAATAACACATTGCGGGCGCGTTCCCGCAGCTCCTGCACGGTCGTCTCGTCGAAGGCTTCGATTTCGAGCATTTCGTGCAGCGGCACATAGGCAATTTCTTCAAGCGTCGAGAATCCTTCATTGATCAGGATATTCGCCACGTCCTCGTCGAGATCAAGCGACTCCATGAACAGCACCCGGATGGCCGCCGATTCCGCCTCAAAGCGCGTCTGGGATTCTTCTTCGGTCATCAGATTGATGGTCCAGCCTGTCAACTCGGACGCCAGCCGCACATTCTGGCCGCCGCGGCCGATCGCCACGGCCAGATTGGCCTCGTCGACCACGATGTCCATGCTGTGCTTTTCCTCATCGACAACCACCGAACTCACTTCCGCCGGCGCCAGCGCGCCGATCACGAACTGCGCCGGATCAGCCGACCACAACACGATATCGACGCGCTCGCCCGCCAGTTCATTGGTCACGGCGGTAACGCGCATGCCGCGCATGCCGACGCAGGTGCCGATCGGATCGATGCGCGCATCGTTGGACTTGACGGCGATCTTGGCGCGCATACCGGGATCGCGCGCGGCGGCCTTGATTTCCAGCAGACCGTTGTCAACTTCAGGCACTTCCATTTCGAACAGCTTGATAATGAACTCCGGCGCCGTGCGCGAGAGGATCAGTTGCGGGCCGCGCGCCTGCCGGTCGATACGCAGCAGATAGGATTTGACGCGGTCGCCGATCCGCAGATTCTCGCGCGGAATCATCTGGTCGCGCGGCAGGATGGCTTCGATCTTGCCCGCCTCGATAATGGCGCTGCCACGCTCCATGCGCTTGATCGCCCCCGTGATCAGATACTCCTTGCGTTCCAGAAAATCGTTGAGGATCTGCTCGCGCTCGGCGTCGCGGATTTTTTGCAGGATCACCTGCTTGGCGGCTTGCGCGCCGATGCGCCCGAAATCGATGGGCTCCAGCGATTCCTCAAGGAAATCGCCGACTTCGATTTCCGGGTCCTGCTTCTGCGCATCGGAGAGGGCGATATGTTGCGCTTCGTGGATGAACTCTTCGTCGGGCACGACCTCCCAGCGACGGAAGGTTTCAAAATCGCCGGATTCCTGATCGACCACCACGCGCACGTCGGCATCGTCATGAATGCGCTTCTTGGTCGCGGACGCCAGCGCCAGTTCCAGAGCGCCGAAGACGATTTCCTTGGACACGTTTTTTTCACGCGCCAGCACATCGACCAGCATCAAAATCTCGCGACTCATAATCTCACATCCCCTTTATTCAGCCCGACCTCAGCGATCGAATTGCGGAACCAGCCTGGCCTTGTCGATGTTGCCAAAATCCAGTTCAACTTCACCCGTATCGATAGTCATGCCTACCTTGCCATCCCGCAGGCCATGCAGGACTCCTATAAAATTCCGCCGTCCGTTGATGGGCAAGCGCAAGCGCACATTGATTCTTGCGCTGGCGAAGCGCGTAAAATCCGCCGGCTTTTTCAAAATGCGGTCAAGACCGGGCGAAGAGATTTCGAGTCGATCGTAATCGACGTTCTCGACGGTCAACACGCGCGAGAGCTGATTGCTCACCTGCGCGCAATCCTCAACATCAACCCCGCCGGCTTTTTCCTGCTTGTCGATGAAGACGCGCAGCACGCGACCTCGAGGACTTTGCTCGACATCGACAAGCTCGAAACCGAGCCCGGTCACCGTTTTTTCAATCAGAACGACTAAATCCATGGCCACAAAAGAAAAATGGGCGAAATGCCCATCTTTAGTAGTTTGCCCCAACGGAGCGAATAGAAAACTGCCGGATTATAATGAAAAAAAACTTGCCGGTAAATGGAAATCGGATAATTATCACGCTGTTACACAACAATCTCCGTCGAACTAGTTCTTTGCGAATTCTGTGGATACGCTACCTTACATTTCCGCCGACCAGCTCAGGATCGGGCTTTATGTCTACGTCGACCTGCCCTGGCTCAAGCATCCGTTTACCTCCAAGCGCTTTCGCGTCAGCAGCGAAAAACAGATCAGCGAGCTACGCGCGCTCGGGGAACCCCGTTTCCGCTACGACCCGGAACGCAGCGACGCTGGCGTTCCGCCGGAGGCCAGGACGGGCGAGACGCCAACCTCGGCTCCGGCGCGAGAACCGTCCGGGAAAATTTCCGGAAAGCATGTTCTGAACAAACATCAGCAGCGCTTTGAACAGGTTGACCAGGCATTTCTCGAATCGACCGCCCTCTTGCGCGACCTGAACTGTCGCCTTCTGGCCGATTCCAGGGAAACGCTGCAAGAAATCGATACCTTCGTCGAACAGATGACGCAATCGTTTCTGGAGCATCCGGAAGTCACGCTGCATCTGATCGGCGAGGAACGCCGGGACGAAGACATCTATTCGCATCACCTCAACGTCGCGGTACTCTGCATGATCCTGGCCAGGGAACTCGGATTGCCCCCCGATCAGACCCGCCTTCTCGGTCAGGGCGCTTTATTGCACGATATCGGCTTGACCAGCCGGCCGGATCATCGGCACAAAATACGGCCCGAAGACTACAGCCCGCAGGAACGCGACCTATACACCAGGCACTGCGAACAGCTTCTGCGTCTCGGCAAGGGGCTCGACCTGCCGGAAGAAATCCTGTCCATCATCTTCCAGCACCACGAGATGGTCGACGGCAGCGGCTATCCCCTGGGCATCAAGGGCGAGCAGATGACGCCGCTCGCCCGCATCGTCTCGCTCGTCGATTACTACGAGAGGCTGTGCAATTCGGCGGATCCGACGCAATCCATGACGCCCCACGGAGCGCTTTCCCTGATGTTCGGAAAGAAACGCGCCCAGTTCGACGCCGTCGTGCTCAAGCAACTGATCCGCTGCCTCGGCGTCTATCCGCCGGGAACGATCGTCAAGCTGTCGAATAACGCGACGGCGATGGTCCTCTCGGCCAACCCCGCCCGGCCCTTGCGCCCGTGGGTCATGGTGTACGACGAGCGGATCCCGAAAGATGAAGCCCTCCTGCTCGATCTCGAACAGGAACACGGCGTCCATATCGTTGGCGCGCTGCGGCCGGTGATGCTGCCGTCCGCCGTCGCGGCCTATCTGAGTCCGCGCAAGCGCGTTATCTACTTTTTCGACAACGACGCCCAGGCGGGCAATAAAGGAAACGCATGACTTCAAACGACGCCAGCGAACTCTTGCTCGAATACGGCAACGAAATCCTGATCCTCGTCGACCTGGAAACGCAGAAAATCCGCGCGACCAACGGAGCGGCGGCGCGCTATCTGGGCTACGACCGGGACCATCTGATCGGCCGGCCGATCACCGATATCCTGAGTGATCTGACCGACATCTTCTATTGGGAAGACGTGAAGCAAGGGATCGTACTGGATGTTCTCAATGCCGAAACCCAATACCTGTGCGCCAGCGGAGAATTATTGAGCGTCTCCAAGAGCATCATCCGTCTGGCCTCGCATCCCGACCTGCTGGTCGTCTGCGCCATCCTGACCAGCGGATTCCGCCGCACCGAAAACGAACTGGCCCACATGGTGGCGCGGCTGCGCGCCACGCTCGAAGCCACCGCGGACGGCATCCTGCTGCTTGACAAAAACGGGGCGATCCTCAACATGAACCGCCAGTTCGCCCATATCTGGCGGATTCCCGACGATCCGCTGCTGGCGAGCGACGAACACGCGGTATTTGAATTCCTGGCGTCCAGCATGCGCGATCCGAAGGCGTACAAGGCTCGTCTGGCGGAAATCTACTCGAACAGCGACGACGAGACGCGCGATCTGCTGACGCTCGGCGACGGGCGTTTCATCGAGCGCAAGTCGCGTCCGGCCAAAATGGGAAAACAGACCATCGGCCGCGTGCTTTCCTTTACCGACATCACCGAAGAGAAAGCCATGGAATCCCAACTGAGGCTGGCTGCGAGCGTTTTCTCGCACGCCCATCAGGGGATCCTGATCACCGACGCCGCCGGCAACATCATCAATGTCAACGCCAGCTACTGCCAGATCACCGGTTACGCGCGCGAAGAGCTCATCGGGCAGAATCCGCGCATCCTCAAATCGGGACGTCACAGCGACAACTTCTACCAGATGATGTGGAACGATCTGATCACACAAGGCCATTGGGAAGGCGAGATCTGGAACCGGCTCAAGAACGGCGAGCTTTTTGCCGAACGTTTGAGCATTACCACCGTCGAGGACGTCGCCAGCGCATCGCTGAATTACGTCGCGATCATCTCGGACATCACCGAGCTGAAGGAGTACGAACAGCGGCTCGAACGCATGGCGCACTACGATGCCTTGACCGACCTGCCCAACCGCGTGCTGCTCGCCGACCGGCTGAACATGGCCATCGCCCAGGCGCGGCGCTACAAGCGCTGTCTGGCGCTGGTCTGTCTGGACATCGACGGGTTCAAGAAAGTCAATGACATCCATGGACGCGACGCCGGAGACCTGCTGCTGATCACCATCGCCCGCAAGCTGCGCGGCGCCTTGCGCGACAGCGATACGCTGGCCCGGCTGGGCGGCGACGAGTTCGCCCTGATGATCACCGACCTGGAAGGCTGCGCCGAATGCGAGCACGTCGTGGCCCGTTTTCTTCGCGTCATCGCCACGCCCTTCGAAATCGAGCAGAAAACCTTACAGCTCTCGGCCAGCATGGGCGTCACCCTGTTTCCCGCGGACGACGCCGACGCCGACACCCTGCTCCGCCATGCCAACTACGCCATGTATCAGGCCAAACAGTCGGGCAAAAACCGTTATTACCTGTTCGACGCGGAAAAAGCGCAGAAGGTTCAGGAACACCAGAAACAACTGAGCCGCATCCTGCAAGCCTTTGAAAGAAACGAGTTCGAACTGTATTTCCAGCCCAAGGTCAACATGCGCACCGGGATCGTCTTCGGCGCCGAAGCGCTGATCCGCTGGCAAAAACCCGGATGCGGTCTGGTGTCACCCGGCGAATTCCTGCCCCTGATCGAAGGAAGCGATCTCATGGTGCTTCTGGACAACTGGGTCATGGATACCGCGCTGGCGCAGATGACCGCCTGGCACGACAGCGGACTGAATCTCGTGATCAGTGTCAATGTCTCTGCGCCCCACCTGCAACAGGCCGATTTTCTGCCAAACCTGAAGAAAAAACTGGACAGCCACCCAAGGATCCGGCCCGACTGTTTTGAAATCGAAGTTCTGGAAACGATCGCGATCAAAGGAATTGCCCGGATATCCAGCCTGATCGAAAGCTGTCAGGACATCGGCGTGCGTTTCTCGCTGGACGACTTCGGCACCGGCTACTCGTCGCTCACCTATCTGCGGCACCTGCCCGCCAATATACTCAAAATCGATCAGAGCTTCGTGCGCGGCATGCTCCAGAATTCCGGCGACAAAGCCATCGTCGAAGGCATTATCGGGCTGGCCGCTGCCTTCCGCAGAACCGTCATTGCGGAAGGCGTGGAAACGGTGAAACACGGGGAACTGCTGCTCCGGCTGGGCTGCGAACTGGCCCAGGGATACGGCATCGCCAAACCCATGCCGGCAGGAGAACTACCGGCCTGGATTGCCACCTGGCATACCCCTCTGGAGTGGATTGGTTAGCCCTTCCTCCCAGCCTCCTTCCCCGAGGGAAGGAGGTGATCACGGCGCACTGGTCCATCCCGCATTGTTTGCTGTACCCCGTATTGTTTCTGTTCTTTCTCAACAATTCGGGCTAATGGATTTTTTGGGTTTAACGCGCAATTTTGTTATTATGCACAGATAATTTTTATGCTGTCGCCTTGACAAACGAACTGCCTGAACAGCCTGAAATGCCTCAAACGCTTTCACAAACGCCGCAGAACGCAATCGAAACACGCCGTGTCCGGCGTGTTTTTGTCGTGCGCGAATCGCGAAAAAAGTCTGATTTATTTGTAAAAAATGTTGTAAAATCAGATAGTTGCATGTATAATACAGGCAACAGGCATAGCCCTCATTTTCGTGCATCTTCGCCTGACGGAGTAGTATCGGCCTGCCTCGAAGGAACTTTTAACCCCGTCCGCCTCCTGTCGCATTTCTTTCCATTGTTTTTCTTAACGCGGCATCCTTTTCGGGGTGCGGCGTTTTTTGTCGTTCACACAACCCGCAACCACAGTTTCACCTTTGTCATTACCACTAAATGGGAGTTCTGAAATGAAGATCAAGCTGAGAGTAAGTTTGCTGGCTAATCTGGCCTGGGCTGGTATTGTTATTATCGCTGGAGTTGGCATCGAAAATTCCCTGGGTGATGCCGAAACCCTCAAGAATATCAGCGAGGTCAATCTTCCCAAGGTGGAAGCGCTGTTGAATGTCCGGGCGCAGACCAATAACGAGATCAGGCGCACCTATGAACCGCTCGCGGTCAGCGATCTCCCTCTGGCGGAACGGATCCCGCGCATACAACAGGCCCTGGAAAAGAAACAGGTTGCCGACCAGGAAATCCAGAAATATCTCGATCAGTACGAAAAGCTGCCGCGCCGCCCGGAAGCGGAGGCGATTTTCCAAAAGATCAAGAGCTCTTATTCGGAATGGAAACCGGTCATCGTCGCCGGAGTGACGCGCGAATTGACAGAGGGCTTGCGCAACCCGACGGAGGAAAATCTTCATGAAATGAACAAACGAATTCTGGAGACTTCTTCGCACGTTCGGGAACACACAAACCAGATCACCCAATTGATCGATGAACTGGTGGACTTTAACAACAAAGTCATTGACGAAGGGATTGTCGAGACTGAACGTACTTCGCGCAACGCGTTCATTATTCAGATTACCCTCTCCATCCTTCTGATTCTCGCTGCCATCTACCTTGGCTTCTCCACACTGAGGGCGGTCGTCAAGCCGGTTGAAAAGGTGCGCGACACGGTCAAGCGGGTCGAGAACGAAAACGATCTCCAGTTGCGCGTGG
>BNUC01000067.1 GCA_025997075.1 Betaproteobacteria bacterium
CAGATACCCTTTGAGCCACGCTTCGTTGTCTTCTCCCCATTCTGCGACATCGACCCAGGTATCTGCACCACACATCACCGCACACAGTGCGATCAGGATCATTTCGTGCAGATCATGCCGTCGCGCCGGTCCCCGGCGCGGATCCTCCACCCTGGAAAACACTTCTATCAGTGTCATGACGCCTCCCGATAAAAATCGAGAGTAAACCAGATTGGCTTAGGGTTTACAATACTACGTCATAACCGCTTGAATGTAAACGTTTTATACCAATTTGCGTTCGATGATATAGAGGCTACCCACCTGAATCTAAAGATAAAGCATGGAGATATCTCCATATTTATATTATTGAAAGCAAGTTGGTATTATTTCAACTGTTTACGACATCTGCGTATGCAATAGCCCTGACGCGGGCTGCGCAAGCCTTTTCCAGCCATTCAAATCATGCGAAAATTCACCATTTGACGCTGGTATTTGTCTCTGTTTGAAATTATGGGTCGCCGAAAAAATTACAACTCGTGGTTCAAATTCGCTGTTGATTCTCCTTGGTGGGTTTCGGTCGTGATTGCCGCGATCCTTTTTGTTTTTGGATTCGTCATAGCGCCCTCGGTCGTGCGCGGGAATCCGGTTTTAACGGTCGTGCTGCAAAGCGTCAGCGCGTAGCTCGGAAGTAGGGCGGATGAGCGAAGCGTTATCCGCCGAATGCGCGACGGGAAAGCGTTTCGGTTGTCCATGTTTTTTCGCCTGCGCTTTACCGCTTTAAATCGGGCTCATCCTTGTTTCGGTTGCGCTTGGTCTGCTCTTTCCGTTGTTCTCCAGATTCCCGGCCAAGGGCTTTCTCCTGACGCTCAATGTAAAGTTTTTCGGCGGTTTTAATGTTTTGCCGCCGCGCCTGAATGATGGCTTTTTCGTGGTCGTCCGATTTTGTCTTGTCGTAGTTCACCAAACGGGCATCGTGTGAACGGAAGGCTATTCTTGCGCTGTCCAGCGGCAGGTCGTGAGAATCCCGTACCTTGGGTTGTACATGGGACGTGTCGATTTCCTTGTACCTTTTGGAATTACCCACCAAACCGATGTTTGTTTCTATCGCTTCCAGTTCTTTTTGCGCGGTTGCCAGACTGGACGTCATATTTTTACTGTTGGCATGTTCTTTGAGGTCGAACTGAACGAGGAATTTTTCAACGGCAACAATACGCTCAAGATTTCTGGATTCCTCTATCCTATTCAACTCTGAAAGCATTTCTTTCCGAAAGCTAACTCTGGTTTGAGCTAGCTCTGTAGACTCAATCTCTAATGTGACAATTTTTTCGGTAGTAGCTAATTTTGTCAGAGAAAGCACCACCGGGTCTGTCATATCTTGAATCCTTTAGCTTTTAGAAATTCTTCGCTACATCCAATTTTCAGGATGTCTTTTGCAGATTCCGGCAATTTGGCCAACGCAAGCCAAGCCCATGATGTTTCTTCATCTCCTGCTTTGTGTGCTGCAAAGGACTCGCAAGCGTAGATTGCGTTTTGAGTCAAACCCGCTTTTTTCTCTTCAGGCATGTAGCTACGCGGCAAGGAGCGGCTTTGTGTGTTCGGTGCAGTGTTCGTGGCTGTCATTTTGGCAATCATCCAGTCAATATTCGAAGTATACAATCGTTCATCGGAATGGCTTTTTTGTTATATGTTGAATCCTTTGGATTTCAGGAATTCAGCAGGGCACATATCTCTAAGAATGGATTTTGATATTTCCGGCAACTCTGCCAGCGCAAGCCATGCCCATGATGCTTCTTCGTCCCCCGCAGCCGCCGCTTCGCTGGATTCACAAGCATAAATGGCGTTTTGGCTCAATCCGATTTTGTCTTCTTCAGACATGTAGCTACGAGGCAAGCTGCGGCTTTGAGTGTTCGAGGCGGTGTTCGAGGCTGTCATTTGGCAATCCAGTCAATATTCAATCGTTCATCGGAATTATTCATCCACTTTATACCAGACCGGGTGCAGGAGTTGGAGGCGGCAATTTTCATCTTTTTCAGGCCCTTGCGTTCGGCGTCCTTTTTGCACGCGAACCGTCTGTTCTCCGACGGTTATCTGGTAATCGACAAATTCGCCAAGGAAGGATTTGCGGATAACGCGGCCGCTAATGCCTCCATCATCAACAAAGTCGATTTCAGACGGACGGCTGGCCAGCGTCAGACGCGCCTCCGTCGCGAGGTCTTGCGGCGGCGTCAGGTTCTTGTCCAGCGCTTCCCCCGCGAGCAGGCGGTAAGCGCCTTCTTTTCTTTCCACTTCCAGAAAATTGTGCAAGCCGATAAAACTGAACACGAACTTGTTAGCCGGACGCCGGTAGATGTTCATGGGGGTGTCGATCTGCTGCACCACGCCCAGCTTCATCACCAGAATGCGGTCCGAGAGGGCCATCGCTTCCGCCTGGTCGTGGGTGACGTAGATGATGGAAAAACCGAACTGGCGTTGCAGGTCTTTGATTTCAAAACGCATTTCTTCGCGAAGATGCGGGTCGAGGCTGGACAGGGGTTCGTCCAGCAGCATGACGTCCGGATTGATGGCCAGGGCGCGGGCGAGGGCCACGCGCTGCTTGCCGCCGCCGGAAAGGTCTTCGGGGCTTTTTTTGGCGACATCCAGCAGGTTGGTGGCTTTGAGCGCGGTTTTGGTGCGGCTGTCGATTTCCGCCGAGGGCAATTTGCGGATGCGCAGGGGGAAGGCCACATTTTCATAGATGGAAAGGTGGGGCCAGACGGCAAAAGCCTGGAACACCATGCCGAAATCGCGCTTTTCCGGAGGGAGGTAGTAGCCTTTCTTTTTGGAGGAAAGGAGCCGCTCTCCCACATGGATTTCTCCATCATCGAGGTCTTCAAAGCCGGCGACCATGCGCAAGGTGGTGGTTTTGCCGCAGCCGGAAGGTCCAAGCATGGAGAAGCATTCGCCTTTGGCAATCTCCAGGTTCAGCTTGTTAACCGCTGTGACTTCCCCAAAGCGTTTGGTGACATCAACAAGTCTCACATATGACATGGCGTTCCCCGTTATCTCTTGTGCTTGGCGGTAAAGCGGTTGATGAGAGTCTGCCCGACAATGATGAGTATCAGGGCGACTCCGGCCATGGCGGCGGATCTGACCGTTTCGCCGTCTTCGTTGAGGGTGTAAATGGCTACGCCAATCGTGCGGGTGGTCGGCGCATACAGCATGATGGAAACGGTCAATTCGCGCAGCGAAGGCAGGAAGATGAGGAAAAAGGCCGCCAGCATACCGGGACGCACCAGAGGCAGCACGATGTCTCTCAAAGCCTGCCACATGGTCGCGCCGCAGGCGCGCGCCGCTTCCACCAGAGAATCATGCACCTGTTCCAAGGCCGCCGAGTTGGCTTTCAGGGAGAAGGCCATGTAACGGGCGATATAGGCCACCAGAATAATCCAGACCGTGTTGTAGAGGTTGATTCCGAATTTGCCGCTCCAGGCGAGAATCACACCCAGGGCAATAACGGAACCGGGCACGGAGAAAGGCAGCATGCCGAGGAATTCCAGAATACCCTTGCCGCGCACTTTCATTTTGACGATGACATAGGAAATCATCACCCCGGCAAACATGGTGATGAGCGCGGCGGCCAGCCCCAGGGTCACGCTGTTGAAAATGGCGTCGCGGGTAACCTTGAAATCGAAGAGGATGAATTTGTAATTTTCCAGGGAGAGATTTTCCAGGGTAAAAGGCAGTCCGTAAGTGGGCAGAGCGCCCACCAGGAAAATGACCGCGGTGGGCAGAACGATGGTAAAGCCGATGTAGGCCAGGCAGAAAATCAGCAGCGGAATGCGCAGGCCGCGCAATTTCAATTCCATTGGCCTGAAACTTTTTCCCGCGATAATCTGGTAACGGCCCTTGCCCAGTATTTTGTTTTGCATCCAGATAATGAAGGCGGCGGTGATGACCAGCACGGAAGCCAACACCGTGCCGGTGCGGATGGATTCAAAACTGCCCGCGCTCTGGTGAATTTTTTCGTAAATCAGGGTGGGGATATTGAAAATACCGTTTTCAATGCCCAGAACCGCCACCGTGCCGAAGTGGGCCATGGAATAGAGCATGATCAGGAGCGCGCCGGAGAGAATGCTGGGGAGCACCAGCGGGATGGTGATTTTGCGGGTGATGGTGCCGAGGCCAGCCCCCGAAATGCGCGCGGATTCTTCAAGCGTCGGGTCCATGTGCTCAAGCGCGCCGCAAACCTGGATGAACACAAAAGGAAAGAGGTACATGATTTCAACCATCACGATGCCCGCGTAGGAATAAATATTGAAAATCGGGTTGTCGAAACCTAAGGTATCCATAAAAAAGCGGTTGATATATCCGGCGCGGGGCGAAAGGAGCATTTTCCAGGCCAGCGCTCCGATAAATGAAGGCAGCATGAAGGGGACGAGGAACATGCCCTTCATGAATTTTTTGTAGGGCAGGTCGGTTCGGGTGACCAGCCAGGCAAAAAATGTCCCGACTGCCGTGCTGCCGAGCGTGGTGCCGCAGGCAATGATGATGGAATTGAGCAGGGCCTGATAGGTATCGGGCTCGCTCAAAACTTTAACCACGGCCGCCAGGTTGAAGTCGTTATTATTGTCCCAGAAGGCGTTGAGAAAAATCAGCAGTACCGGAACCGCCACGACAACCACCAGGATGCCGATGGAGAGGGTCAGGATAATCTGGGCGGCGCCAAAGCCGCTGTCTTTTTTGATCGCCGAACTTGTTGGACTCGTTGGACTCATTCTGTTATCTCCGACATGTGCGCCGCGTCAAACCAGTGCAGGTTATGGAACGTGATGGCGCATTCATCGCCTTCCTTGAAGAGAAGATCGTTGCTGATCGCATAATGGGTTTCGAGCGCCGTTCTCAGGTGCGCGCCGTCAATTTCAACCAGATAATCCATCATGGCTCCCAGAAAGCTGGCCCGTTTGATGACGCCGCGTAAATATTTGTCCGCGCCTTTGTCCGCGCTTTTATCCACACTCGCGGGACGGGCGATGATGACGTCCGAAGGCCGGCAGCCGGCGATCCAGTTCATGGCGGCGGAAGCAATATCTTCGGGCATTTCCCAGGGAATTGCCTGGGCGCCCGTGCCGGCGTAAAGGGTATTTCCCTGTTTGTTGACGGTGATGAAGTTGGCGACCCCGACGAAGTTGAACACAAACAGATCCGCCGGTTTTTCGTAAATTTCCACGGGAGTGCCGATCTGACGGATTTTGCCCTTTTTGTCCATGATGGCCATGCGGTCGGAAATCGCCAGGGCAATTTCCTGATCGTGGGTCACATAAAAGACGGTGATGTCCAATTTGTGTTGCAACTCTTTGATTTCAAAGCGCATTTCTTCACGTAAATTGGCATCGAGGTTGGAAAGAGGTTCGTCCAGCAACATGATGGAAGGCTGCGCCACCAAAGCGCGCGCCAGCGCCACGCGCTGTTGCTGGCCGCCGGAAAGTTCGGAGGGAAGCCGCTCCTCCAGCCCCTGCATGTTCACTAGCGCAATAGCCTTCCTGGTCTTTTCTTCCAGCTCCGCTGGCGGCGCTTTGGCGAGCTTCAGGGGGTAGGAAACATTCTGGAAAACGCTCATGTGCGGCCAGACCGCGTAATCCTGAAATACCACGCCAAGATCGCGTCTGTCCGGGGGGATGCTGGCTTCTCCCGCCTTGGCGACCATATCATCCCCGATATGGATGACACCGGCGTCAGGGGTTTCAAAGCCAGCGATGAGCCGGAGAAGCACGGTTTTACCGCAACCCGAGGGACCAAGAAGCGTAAAACATTCCCCATGATCGACGGTTAGCGTAAGGTTCTGGAGAACCGCGCGTTTGTCATAGGATTTACTGACCGCATTCAGGGTAATCTTTGCCATAACACTCCCGGCAAATGAGTTCTAAACGGAAAATCTCCCTGCGCGGCAAACAAAACCAGTCGCGCAAGGAGAAGGATTTTCAAGCAAAATTACTTCTTGCCCTGCAGGATATCGGTGAACTTTTTGATGGTCGTTTGTTTTTCGTCTTCCAGACTCTTGTAATCCACCTTGATGGAGCGTTTGACGGCTTCTTCCGCGGAGGCAATGGGAAGTTCGGGCGCTACTTTAACATCGTTACGCACGGACAAGGTGCCTTCCGAAGCGATCACTTCCTGGGCTTCTTTGGTCAGAAGGAAGTCAACGAACTTTTTGGCGGCGGAAAGATTGGGCGTCCCCTTGATGATGGCGACCGGGCTTGGCGCAATCAGAATTTCCTTCGGGAAAACGTAGGCCAGCTTCGCGCCTTTTTTAATCTTGTCAATGGTGATGTAGTCAACTCCGATACAGCCCGCCAGCTCGCCGGAAGCGGTATCGTCAACCACCTGACCTGAACCCTTGCCGATTTTGGCTTTGTTGGCTGCCAGTTTTTCGATGTATTCCCAGCCAAACTGTTTCACCAGCAGGGAGATGGACATATAGGCCGTGCCGGAGAGCGCCGGGTTGGCAATGCCGTAAGCGCCGTTGAATTCCGGTTTCAGCACGTCATCCCACTCGGCGGGCGCTTTCTTGACAAGCTGGGTATTGTAAACGATACCCAGAGTTCCAAGGCGCGCCGCCGTAAAGCTGCCGTCGTGATCCGGGAAGGGATTGATGACTTCCCCGAACTGGGCGGGAACATAGGTTTCGAGCATGCCTTCTTTTTTCAAGTTGTAAAAATCGGGCACTTCGCTTGTCCAGAGAACGTCTGCGAGCACCTTACCCGCCTGACGCTCGGTGGCGATTTTAGCCATCAGTTTGCCCGCCCCGGCGGACTGGTAATCAATCGTGACATCGGGGTGTTTGACCTTGAATTTTTCATAAATCGCGCCGATCAGCGATTCCTTCATGGAAGTGTACAGAATCATTTTTTCTGCGGCGCTGGCCTGAGAGACAAGCCCCAGGCCGAGGGAAACGGCAAGACTGGCAGCAAGTAGTTTTTTTCGCATGGGGATACCTCCTGAGGTATGTATAAGTTTAATAAACAAAGAGAAAAACACAGTTCTGAAATAAACGTCATCAGGCAAAAAAACTTAGCAGATAGGATTTTGTTTTGCAACAGTTATAACAAGTGACGATGGCAAAGCGACATCGAAGAAGGCGCCGGATTCGGCCATGTACGGTTTCCCGCCTGCGCCAAGCCCAGCGCGCTCTATCCAAACAAAGTTTTCAGGATGTCTATTCCCGCGACGGTTGAAGCGCCATGGCCAACGGGTTGAACGGCTTGTCATTGACTTGTAGTTGTCCTTCCTTGAAGGTGATGCGGCTTTTGAAGATGCCGTTGTCGATCGTGGCGAAGCCCTGTTCGACGAGGCCGGCGATCGTCTGTTCGGCGTTCTGTTTGCGTTTTTGCGCGTTTCCCGAATGGCTACCGGCCAGCATCGTGATCAGCGAAGTCGGCAGCGCCAGTTCGGCGGTTGCGTCTATTTTTCCGATCAGCATCCACGGGCTGGCGAAGTCCTCGGCCCTGGTGTCGACCAACTGGATGCTGGCGTTGAGTTTTGCTTCTCCCTCGGGCATGCGGAAAGCGATGCGGTCGATCGACACAACAAGACCGTCGCGCAGCAAAGCGCCGGACTTATCCATTATCGGCGCAAACGCTCGCAGCCACTGTCCCTCTTGCAGCAATTCCGGCTTCGCGGACAGCTCCATGAAATCGCGGTTGAGCGCCGCCAGCGTGCGGGCATGCGCATGTTTGAGGGAAAAATCGTAAGCGGCGGGTCCATAGTCCTGCGCGCCGATAAGTAGTCCGGCGGCGCCAATTCGTGCTGTCAGATCAACGAATTCGCCCGAGGCTGGCGTTTGTATGTCATATTGGATGTCCTTGAGCGCGATTTTCTCTCCCTTCATCGGGCCGTCATCCTGGCCGGGATCGATTTCCAGCCCGGCCAGCGAGAATCGTTGCGAACCGACGTAAAGCAATGGCTCGTCGGGAAACAGGCGCTGCTGTTGGCCCTCGAAGCGCAGGTCCGTCGCCGCCAGTCGCATGCCGTTCGCTCCGGTCAACTCAAAACGCGGGGCGCTGCCCTGCATTGAATATTGAGCCATGCGGCGGGCGAACGTGACGGTCATTTCCAGCCCGTCGCCCGACAGCGTGACAGGAATGCCCTGTGCCTTGCTAAGTCCGGCGAACTTGAACGCCGGGCTGGTGAGCGTGGCAACACCGCCACCGCCAAAATCGTACTGCGTCCGGATTTCAGCCGCCGGTTTGCCGCCGAAGGCTTCCAGCACTTTGGGCTGGCTCGCTTCGTCGAACTCGATGACCGTGGTGGCGCTGCCGAGGGCGAAAGCGCTAAAACCCGGAATCGGACCGTGTTGGATGGCGGATTTCAAGGTAACGCGCAGGGGCGGCGAGGCGGACTCCAGAGCCGGTTCGGGTACCCGTGGCATGCCGATGAGGGCGGCAGGAATCTCGATGGTGATCGTTTCATTGGCGCCAAACACCCCGCGTTCGTAATCGTGACGAATCAGTTTGAGGTAAGGCAGCGCGGCGATCTCCGCGTCGATTTGTCCGAGCACGGCTTCGATCTGCTGGCCGAAGTACCATGAAGATGCCGAGTATCCGGCGCCAATTACGGCAGCTACGGCGGCGGTAAGGATGATGTATTTTCGTTTCAATGGTTTCAATGCATTCTCCTGATGGGTCATTTCATTTCCAATCACCAGTGACGGTGTCGACGCAACTTTCTTGCTATTCTCGCACTGTTTGCGGCTCGTTTCCGTGTCACGCACGATTTAAGCCACATCGCCCTTGTCCTGATACTCGCAAAAATCGGCGATCGTGCAACGCCAGCATTCCGGTTTGCGCGCCTTGCACACATAACGGCCGTGCAGGATCAGCCAGTGGTGGGCATTTTTCCGGTAGGTCGGGGGAACTTTCTTGAGCAGGCCGAGCTCGACGGCCAGCGGCGTTTTTCCGGGCGACAGGCCTGTCCGGTTGGCGACGCGGAAGATGTGCGTGTCGACGGCGATGGTGGGTTCGCCGAAGGCCGTATTGAGCACCACGTTGGCGGTCTTGCGTCCGACACCGGGCAGGGCTTCCAGCGCCTCGCGCTCGCGCGGCACTTCGCCACCGTGCCGTTCGAGCAGCAGCCGGCAGGTGGCGATGACGTTTTTCGATTTGTTGCGATACAAACCGATGCGATTGATGTATTCGGCCAGTTTTTCCTCGCCGAGCCGGAGTATGGCCTGCGGCGTCGGCGCGTCGGCGAACAGCCGTTGCGTGGCGATATTGACGCTCTTGTCGGTAGCCTGCGCCGAGAGGATGACGGCGATCAGCAACTGGAAAGGCGTGGCGTAGGCGAGTTCGGTGGTCGGCGCCGGATTGGCGGCTTGCAGACGCTCGAACAGGGCGGCACGGCGGGCGGCGTTCATGAATGGCGGCTACCGGCCGTGGGCGAGACGCGCATATTGCGTAGCGCCACGCGCGCCTCGGCCCAGTTTTTCCAGGCGATGAGGCAGCCGAGCACAATGAACGCGCCGGGAGGCAGCATCGCCAGCAGAAAGCCGGGGTATTCGGCGGGGAAAACCTGGATCGGATCGAGTCCGGGAATGACCATGTCAATGCCGGATAAAAGCGTGCCCTTGCCGATCAGTTCGCGCAGTCCCCCGAGCAGGGCGAGCGTCCACAGCATGCCGGCGCCCATGAAAACCCCGTCGAACATCGATTGCAGCGGCGGGTTTTTGTTGGCGAAGGCTTCCACGCGGGCGAGCACGATGCAGTTGGTGGTGATCAGCGGGATGAAGATGCCGAGCACCAGATAAAGCTGATGCAGCCTGGCGTTGAACAGGAGATCGACCACCGTGACCAGCGTGGCGACGATCAGGATGAACACCGGGATGCGGATCTCGTGCGGAATGAGGTTGCGCAGACTGGAGATGACAGCCCCGGAAAGCGCCATGACGAGAATGGTGGCCAGCGAGAGCATGACGCCGTTGACCAGCGTGGTGGTGACCGCCAGCAACGGGCAAAGACCGAGAATCTGCACCAGGCTGGTGTTTTGTTTCCAGAGGCCGTTGGCGGCGATCCGGCGGAATTCGGCAAGTTTCATGGCTAATGATATGTCAGGCATCGTTGCTTTTCCTCTCATAAATCGCCGTATACGTCAGCTTGCCACCGACGCGCTCCGACTTCATAAGTTCAATACTCGTCACATGCGCTTCAATTGTTGGAAAGCGAGCGTCGATGAAACTGGAGTAATCGCCAATATCTTTCCAAACAACTTCTCGTCCCAAGGTAATATGCGGCCAGAATTTGCGGCCATCAAGTTCAAACCCTTTCGCGGAAAAGTTCGTTGATAACTCATCGCGCAGTTTTTGCAATTTGTTTCGTCCGCTGTCGTTTTTTATTTCACTAAAGACCAAATTGGAGCGCCCTTTGTCCAAATAACCGCCGCCTGCAATGGTAAGTATAAACGGCTCAAAATTGACACTGTTAATAGCCATTTTTGCGGCAACCGTTTGTTTCTCATCGCACTCACCTAAAAATACGAGCGTTAAGTGCAGGTTCTCCGGCGCGGTGAAGTTTCCGCTCCTTGATTTGGCTTGAAGCTCGTCGCGCAGAGCAAGCAGCCGCGAGCGCGTGTTGTCGCTGAAGTTTATCGCCGTAAACAATCGCATATCTATCTCTTGCCCCTAAACCCTCTGAACCCGCAGCACATCACGTGGTCGTTGATAATCCCGGCGGCTTGCAGATAGCTGTAGACGATCGTGCTGCCCACGAACTTGAAGCCGAGTTTCTTCATATCCTTGCTTAGGCGGTCGGACAGCGGAGAGGTCGCGGGCATTTGCTCCTGCCGCTCCCAAGGGTTGACTATCGGCTTGCCATCAACGTAATTCCAGAGAAAATCGCTCAACCCCCCGAGCTTCAAAACCGCCTGAGCGTTGGTAATCGCCGACCGGATTTTCAGCCGGTTGCGGATTATGCCGGGGTTTTGGAGTAACTCCGCGATTTTCTCATCGCCGTATGCCGCGACTTTTGCGACATCGAAGCCGTCGAACGCGGCGCGGTAGGCTTCCCGCTTGCGCAGTACGCAGGACCACGACAAGCCCGCTTGCGCTCCCTCCAGAATCAACAGTTCGAACAGTTTTCGCTCGTTACGGCACGGCTTGCCCCACTCGTTATCGTGATACCCGCGCATCAGCTCGTCCGTTACATCTCCCCACGGGCAACGGAGTGTTTCGTTTTCCATATCGTAGACCTCCGTCATTCTTACTCAAAGCTTTCCTCGTTCACCAACCCTCGAATGAAACTCTCAAAATCGTCTGCAAGATAGGTGATCACGTAGTTCGGGCTACGCGAAACCGCCAAAGTCATCCGCCCTCTGTCTTCTGTTCTCCTGATGCCAGAATCCGTTCGCTGTTCGCCGCGACGAACAGCGCGGCCTTGTGTACCGCCTTGATTACCGCGCGCGGTGTGACGGTCGCGCCGGCCATCGAATCGAAACGTCCGCCGTCCTTCTTGACCTTCCACTCGCGCGCGTCGATCGTCGCCGGGGCCAGCTCATTGAACTGGGTGATCCACGGACGCGCCTTGTCGTGGTCTTTTTGTGGCTCGATGTAGTCGCCGAGTCCCGGCGTTTCTTTGTGCTCGATGACGCGCACGCCGATGATTCGTCCATCCAGGCCAAGCGTCAGCAGCAGGCGGATGCGCCCGGCATAGCCATCCGGGGCCACGGCTTCGAAAACCAGGGCCACGATTTTTCCGTCCTTGCGCGCGCGCAGAATGCGCGCCGGTTCGCCGAAACCGAGTTCCGGCGTGGCGTCGAGCGTCACGAAATCATCAAGCAATTTGTTGTCATAACGCTCGCGCGGCAGCACCTCGTCGATCAGCTTCATTTTCTCCTCGGTGGCGGAAGCTTCGATGAAAGGACGCGTCCAAAGGTAAGCGCCGGACAGCATGGCGGTAAACACGGCGACGAACAGGAACAGGATCAGCGCCGTGCGCGCGGCCATCCGTGTCGGGGTCATGGGCTTGATCGGCGGAGTCATCCTGGCAGCCCAATTCTTATTTTTCTTTGCGCTCCAACCCTCACCCGCCCCTTCGGGGCACCCTCTCCCGCAAGCGGGCGAGGGGCGCGTCCGTGCCTGACTGCTTTTTCCTGGTTCATTTCTTTTTACCGAAAATCGGCGGCTGTGTGTAAAAATCAATGACCGGAGCGCAAATGTTCAACAGCAGCACCGCGAAAGCCACGCCGTCCGGATAGCCGCCGAAAACGCGGATCAGGTAGGCCAGCACGCCGGCGGAGAAACCAAAAATCAGCTTTCCTCTGGGCGTCGTGCAAGCCGTCACCGGATCGGTGACGATGAAAAATGCGCCGAGCATCGTGCCGCCGGAAAACAGATGAAAGAGCGGGTCGGCGAACCCGGCCGGGTTCCATAGCCACAAGGCGCCGGAAATGACCGTGATGCCGGCGAGAAAGGCCAGCGGCATGGAAAAACCAATGATTTTGCGCCACCCCAGCCACAGGCCGCCGACGAGATAGCCGAGGCAGACCCATTCCCAACCGTGTCCGGCGAGGTATCCGAACACTTGGCGGTTGGCGGTGATGGCGGCAACGCTGGTTTGTCCTTCGCCGAGCCCGAGCGCCGTTTTCAGCGCGTCGAGCGGCGTCGCGCCGGCCAGCGCGTCGAGGCGCGGCGTCTGGCCCAGAATAAGCGCCAAATGATCGCCGAAGTTGGAACCGGAATCGATCGCCGGCCATTGCGACATCAACGCCGGGAACGAAACGATGCAGACGGCGAAGGCGATCATCGCCGGGTTGAAGGGATTCTGCCCGAGACCGCCGTACAGGTGTTTGGCCACGACGATGGCGAAGGCCGTGCCGACGACGACCAGCCACCACGGCGCCAGCGGCGGGAAGGCCAGCGCAATCAGCCAGGCGGTAACGACGGCGCTGCCGTCGCCGAGAAACAGCGTGAGCGGTTTGCCGCGTGCAAAAAGCATGAGGCCCTCGGCGACGAGCGCCGTGACCGTGGCGAGGCCGATCTGCACCAGAATGATCGGGCCGAGCAGCCACAGGTAAGCGGTGATGCCCGGCAGCAGCGCGGCCAGCACCTGCAGCATGATGCGACGGACGCTGACGTTCTGGGTCAGATAAGGTGGGGTGATGAAATCCATGGGCGGGTCAGGTTATTACGATGCCATTAAAAAGCATTAACCACAGAGACACGTGCCGTAGGGTGGGAAAGCGAAGCGCCTCCCACCATTTGGCCTATGAGTGCGCATAACGGTCTATTTTTTACCACGTCATTCCCGCGAAGGCGGGAATCCAGAATTGTCTTTCCGACGCAAGGCGTCGCAATTTGATTTGCAGCCATTCTGGCTGGAGAGAACACACTGAATTCCCGCCTTCGCGGGAATGACGATGAAATTGTCTCTCTTTGACTCGAAAACGCTCTAATGCGAACAGGGATAATCATGCTTTTCTCCATGTCTCTGTGTCTCTGTGGTGAAAGGTTTTCAGGTTCATTGCGGCGGCGCGCGGTGTTTGTCGATTTCGGCGATTTCCTCGCGTTGGGCGGCGGTCAAATCGTCAGTATTTCTGGGTTGAACATTTTCCTGCTGCGCACGGGCGCGTTCCATCGCGGCGGCGATGGCGGCTTTTTTTGCCGCTTCGGCGTCGGTGGGAGCGTCGGCAGACGCGGCTTTTTGCTCGGCGGCTTTGGCGGCTACGGCCCGAGCCAGACGTTCGGCCTTCTCGGCCTTATCGCGTTCCTCGCGCGCATTGCGGAACTCGAAACGCGCCTTGGCTGTGTCGGCGTTTTTCTTGTCCCGTTCGCGCGACCAGATTTCACTCTTGGCGTAACGGAAATACTGCACCAGCGGAATGTGCGAGGGGCAGACGTAGCTGCAGCAGCCGCATTCGATGCAGTCGAACAGTTTGTATTCCTGCGTTTTGCCGAAATTCCTGGAACGCGCGAACCAATACAATTCGAAGGGCTGCAATTCGTGCGGACACGCCTGCGCGCAGGACGTGCAGCGGATGCACGGCATCTCCGGCGGCGGAGGTGGGAAGAGCGCTGGTGAACTGGCGATGATGCAGTTGGAGGCCTTGACGATCGGCGCTTCGAGAGAAGGCAGTTCGAAGCCCATCATCGGGCCGCCCATGAGGTAACGGTTGGTGTCCGCTTTCGGACGCATCAGCGGCAGGATTTCCTTGAGCGGCGTGCCGAGCAGGATTTCCCAGTTGCGGGGCTGCTCGACGTTGCCGGTGAGGGTGACGATGCGCGAGAGCACCGGCTCGCCGAAGGCGACGGCGCGCCAGGCAGTATAGGCGGTGCCAACGTTGAAACACTGCACGCCCATTTCCGGCGAACGTCTGTCGGCCGGGATTTCTTTGCCTGTCAGCACGCGAATCAACTGTTTGGCGCCGCCGGCCGGATAGCGCGTTGGCACGGGAACGACCGAGAAGACCTCGCCGACGGCCTTTACGGCGACCCGCATGGCGTTTATCGCTTCCGGCTTGTTGTCCTCGATGCCGATCAGCACACGCTCGGGCTGCAACAGGTCGCGGAAGATGGCGACGCCACGCGCGATGCCTTCGGCGCGTTCGCGCATCAGCAGATCGTCGCAGGTCATGAAGGGCTCGCATTCGGCGCCGTTGATGACCAGTTCCTTCATCAACATCGACCGCGCCGCTTCGGTCTTGACGTGGCTGGGGAACACCGCGCCGCCCAGACCGACGACGCCGGAGTCGCGCAGGATTTCGCGCACGCGTTCCGGCGTCAGCGCGTTCGGGTCGATTGGTTCCAGCTCGATCCATTCGTCCTGTCCATCCGGCTCGATGACCACCGATAGCGTCGGCAGGCCGGAAGGATGCGCGGCAAGGCGTTCTTCGACGGCCAGCACGGTCCCCGAGGTCGGCGCATGTACCGCCGACGACACCCATTTGTCCGCCGCGCCGATGCGCTGGCCTTTCTTCACGATCTCGCCGGCAGCAACCAGCGGACGCGGATGGCCGCCGATGCTCTGATGCAGCGGCACGACGAGGATCGAGGGCAGCGGGGCGATACCGATCGGCGCCTGCGCCGACGCTGTCTTATGCGTCGTGGGTGTCCGCGGCTTGACGCCGCCCTTGAATTTGAACAGTGGGGACATGGCTCAGTGAGCGCCGGGGCACAGCATGTAGGTTGGGTAAGCGAAGCGTAACCCGACATGGTGCTGTTGTACGCGCGCGCAGGCCAAACGGTGGGATGCGCTTCGCTTTCCCACCCTACACATTTGCGCCTGGCGCGGGCAGTCTCTGTAGTGAATGGTTTCGTAGCTCATGCGACTCGTTTCATTTCGAAGACCGGGTACTTCCACTTCCAGTTGTCGATCTTCTCATGGATGGTTTCCATGCGGATGCACTCGACCGGGCAGGGGGTGACGCACAATTCGCAGCCGGTGCACAGCGTGGAGACGACGGTGTGCATCTGCCTGGCCGCGCCGACGATCGCATCGACCGGGCAGGCCTGGATGCACAGCGTGCAACCGATACATCGCTGTTCGTCGATGCAGGCTGTTTGTTTGGGTCTTTCCTCGATGTCGAGCGGTTTGACCTCGCGTCCGAGCAGGTCGGCGAGTTTGGTGACGCCTTCCTGACCGCCGGGCGGGCAGCGGTTGATTTCCTCGCCCTCGGCGATGGCCTCGGCGTAAGGCTTGCAGCCCGGATAACCGCACTGGCCGCACTGGGTTTGCGGCAGGATGGCGTCGATCTTCTCGACGAGCGGATTGCCCTCGACCCTGAAGCGGATCGCGGCGTAGCCAAGCGCCGCGCCAAGGACGACGGCGCCGAGCGCCATGATGAGGATGGCGCTGAGCATTAGCGGTATTTGTCGAGGCCGGCGAAGCCCATGAACGCGAGGCTCATCAGGCCGGCGGTGATCATCGCGATCGACACCCCGCGGAAGGGCGTTGGCACGTCGGCGCCTTCAACCCGTTCGCGAATGCCCGCGAAAAGAACCAGCACCAGCGAGAAGCCGATGGCGTTGCTGGCGCCGAAAACCAGCGATTCGAAGAAATTGTAGCCATTGGAGACGTTCAACAGCGGCACGCCGAGCACGGCGCAGTTGGTGGTAATCAAGGGCAGGTAGATGCCCAGCACCTGATACAGCACCGGACTCGACTTCTGGATGATCATCTCGGTCAACTGCACGATGGCGGCGATGGTGATGATGAACGAGATCATGCGCAGATACTCCAACCCCAGGGGAGTCAGCAGCAGATGGTCGATCACGTAGCTGGCGCCGGTAGCCAGTGTCAGCACAAAAGTCGTCGCCGCGCCCATGCCGAAAGCGGTCTCCAGCTTCTTGGAAACCCCCATGAAGGGACACAGACCGAGAATTCTCACCAGCACGATGTTGTTGACCAGCACGGCGCCGATGACGATGAACAGGTAATGGAGCATTATTCCAGTAGAACAGCAGATAAAGTGCCGTCAAATCAAACTTGGGATTATCCGCTTTCGCTGAATACCCTTCAACCACACAATCAATATGGGGTGCGATTCAAACTGATATGCCGTGGTATATAGAGGAAACAGGGCATGAGCAGGCGTTTGCTTTCCCTCTCCCCTTGTGGGAGAGGGTGCCCCGGCAGGGGCAGGTGAGGGGAAGGATTAACATTGACACGGAGAATGTAGGGGCGAATGAAAAGCTTTTTAACCACAGCGACACGGCGGGCACGGTGAAAAGCGAAAAGCAAAAATCGTTTTTGTCTTTGCTTTTTCGCCGTGCCCGCCGTGTCGCCGTGGTTAACTGCTTTTTCCATTGGATCCCTGCTCATCAGTTTGAATCGCACCCATCAATATGTGATATGTGAATAGGCAAAAACCTCATAACGGCGACGGGGATACCGGCCAGCGCGCGACTCTGGTATTTTTACATCCCGGAATTCATACGATTCGATACGAGAAAGCGAGAAATCCATGTTGATCAGATGTGTGGCCTACGAAAACGGAACCCACCTGGCCGATCTGGCGATCGAGGAAATCAGTGACTACCTGGCGCGGCCGGGATGCTTCGTCTGGGTGGCTCTGGCCGATGCGACGCCGGAAGAACTCGATGAAATGCAGGAAGAGTTCTCGCTGCACGAGCTGGCTGTCGAGGACGCGCGTCACGGACACCAGCGGCCGAAGATCGAGGAATACGGCGATTCGCTGTTCGTCGTCATGCATCTGCTGGATTTGAAACCGCAAGGCGTTGACCCGGACGAGGACAACATAGGCGAAGCGCATCTCTTCGTCGGCCGCAATTACGTGCTCTCGGTGCGTAACAACAGCGAGCAGCCTTTTACCGCCGTGCGTGAGCGTTGCGAGCGGGAACCGGAGCTGCTTCGCCAGGGGGCCGGATTCGTTTTCTATGCCTTGATGGACTCCATCGTCGACCGTTATTTTCCGATTGCCGATCGCCTGGAATCGGATCTCGATGAAATCGAAGACCAGATCTTCACCAAGGGAGCGGCGCATGCCAACATTCAAGGTCTCTACGCGCTAAAGAACCGCGTCATGCGGCTCAAGCACGCGGTGGCGCCGCTGCTGGAGGAGACGGGCAAACTGTTCGGAAGCCGGGGGCCGACTGTCTGCGCCAGCGGGCGCGAGTATTTCCGCGACGTGCATGACCACCTGTCACGCATCAACACCTCGATCGACAATGTCCGTGAAATGATCGGCACGGCCATCCAGGTCAACCTGGCGATGGTAGCCATCGAAGAGAGCGAGAACAGCAAGAAGCTGGCGGCCTGGGCCGGGATCTTCGCGGTGGCGACGGCCTTTGCCGGCATCTGGGGCATGAACTTCAAGGCGATGCCCGAACTGGACTGGGTTTACGGTTACCCGGCCGCGCTGACCGTCATCGCTTCGAGCAGCCTGTTGCTCTACTGGCGTTTCAAGCGTTCCGGCTGGCTTTGAGGAAGGGCAGGGCGCCGTTGGCGCCCGCGGCGTTCTGGCGGCTGACTTGGGCGGTGCGGCGACATGTCTTGCGTATTGGGAAAGCCGCGTAGCGGCGCATCCGACTTGATTGACAGCCATTCTGGCTGGAGAAAACGAACTGGATAAAGCACCGGAAACACTCGGCATAACGAGACGGGCTCGCGAAGCAGACCGTTGAGCAGGTGGCTTGCAAGCGCGTTCGGTTCTCATTGAGCTGGCGGGTGGCAGATGCTTTCGGTTTCCCGCCCATCCCTCTCTCCATCTCTCCTCTCCGGGGGAGAGTGCAATAAGCTCCCTTCCCCTTGGAGGGAACAGGGCAATCGCCTATGCGCAGAATCCGTCAGGATGCGCTTTTTCAACCCACACCCGTCCTACCCCCGTCATTCCTTTGATCGCCGATCAGAGATCAGGGATCAAAGGTCAGGAATCAAAACCGATCGGTGTTGATCCCTGATCCCTCTCAAGAAACACCACTTAAGCTATTGATTTTATTGATATGAAAATTTCACCATTTTCGACACTGATACCTGATCTCTGGTTTAGCAACAGGGCAATTGCATGACACTTCCCGCAGAGTATGGCGATCCATCGTCCTCCCCCCTCGTGGGGGAGGATGCCCGAAGGGCAGGTGAGGGGCGGCGGTTCAGCGCGAAACAGGGCTGGAATACGCCCAATCCTCCCCCTCACCTGCCCCTGCCGGGGCACCCTCTCCCACAAGGGGAGAGGGAAAGCAAACGCTTGTTCATGCTCACGCCGTGTTTCTTCGGAACGATTTTCGGCTCCGGCCCGATTACTTCGCTGACATCTGATTCCTGAGATAGAGTGCGAATAGGTTGAGGTGAGCCTGCGAACCCCAACGCAGCAGCCAATGAGCCATTCCAATGTTGGGGTTCGTTTCACTCACCCCAACCTATGCGAGCTGGAGCAGCGCGTACTCCTGTTTCGTGGTCTGAAAATCATCTAGCCTGCCTCCCGCCGCCGAGAGGCGGAAGGGTTAAAGTGAGTTTGCAAACAAGCTTTAACCGACAGGAGGCAAAGATGAAATATAGCGGAATTGACCTGCATTCGAACAACTG
>BNUC01000068.1 GCA_025997075.1 Betaproteobacteria bacterium
TGGAGTCAAAAGTACGGGGAGCCATGAAGAAATTGCAACTTCAACCCAAACGGGTTATGGCTTATTTCAAACACCCAAAAATTCAATATGCCGCTTAATGAATCTATTGAATTGCCGGGTTAATATGAAACGCTTGACCATGATTTTCCACTACCTGAATTAGGCAAAGCAACGCCCTTTGGGATATACAATGTTTTTGAAAACAAGGGTTTTGTAAGCGTGGGACTGAGTGCCGATACAGCGTCTTTCGCCGTTGAGGCCACCCTCGGCGGCAACACGCTGAATTTCTTCATGCCCGCGGGCATAAGCGCGGGTGAAACCATCCTGACGGTCGATGGCAATGCCAGCATTGTCGCCAGCCCGGTCAATCTCTACCTCGACGGCGGAAACGACCTGAGCGCCCTCCAGGAGACGCAAAGCATCAAGCTCCTCCACGCAGGCGGCGCATTGACTGCCAACCCCAGCTATTCTGACGTTATCTTGAAGTTGGGCGTGTCCTTAATCGACACCTCTCGTGTTTTCAGCATTGCCGCGGCCAGCCAAGACCTGACCGCCACGCTGAAATCGACCTATGTTCCGCCGCTCCCGCCGCCTCACCACCTCCACCCCCGCCTGCTGCCCGCACCACGCCCACCGACCTCACCTGGACCGGCGCGACCAACCGAAACTGGGACATCCTGACCTCGGACAACTGGACTACGGAACCCCAATTCATCAACGGCGACACGGTCACCTTCACCTGATACCAACTTGCTTTCAACAATATAAATATGGAGATATCTCCATGCTTTATCTTTAGATTCAGGTGGGTAGCCTCTATATCATCGAACACAAATTGGTATGAGCCAACAGACCCGCGCCTACGCCGGAGTCGCCTGGGAACACGAATACGACGGCAAAGTAAAAGCCAGCATCCACGGCTACCCACTCGACGCCCCCAAACTCAAGGGCGACAGCGGCATGCTGGAACTCGGCGTAACGCTGAATCCCACGACAAAAACCCAAGGCTGGACGCTGGATATAAGCGTGCAAGGCTATGCGGGCAAACGCGAAGGCGTGTTGGGGAGTCTGAAGGCGAGGTACAATATATTTGTCATGGTAAAGCATGAACAGGCGTTTGCTTTCCCTCTCCCCTTGTGGGAGAGGGTGCCCCGGCAGGGGCAGGTGAGGGGGAGGATTGGGCCTGTTCCAGCCCTGTTTCGCACTGAACCGCCGCCCCCTCTCCTGCGCTTTTACCAAAATTCGGGGCATCCTCCCCCACGAGGGGGGAGGAAGATGGATCGCCCTACTCCGCGGGAAGTGTCGTCCTTCATTTCAATGGCATTCATGCAATTGCCCTGGGTTGTGGTGAGCGAAGCAAACCGCAACAAGCCCTATGTGGTAATTATCTTCAGTGTCCCTTCCCTGAGGTATTTACCGACGATCCGATAGATATCGGGGTCGAACAGCGAAGTTTCCCGGCTTTCCACCGCGCCTGCGAGCATCGACTGGAGCGTCGTCTCGTCGCTGGCCGTGCCGAGATAAGCCCAGGCATTGATGACATGGGCGTCCTCGCGCATACCGAACTCGTCGCGCTCGATCAGGGCAATCGGGCCGGGGTAGGGCCAGGGGCGTATTTTGAATTTGGCCAGCGCGGCCATCAGCCGGGCGCTGTGCAGCGCGACGGATTCCTTGCCGACACAGGCGCCGCGGCAGTCATGCCGCCGGTAGGCGATGCAGGCTTCTCCGGCTTTACAGTTATCCAGGCCGGTGAAGTAATGGCACAAATGGTGCGCTTCCACCAGTTTGCGCAAGGCCTGCAGGGCCTCGCGCCGACCGTGGTACAGGCCGAACAGGTCTTCCGTATGAGCGAAAGCGATATCGCGGGCGAACACCAGGACCGGACGAAAGTCACCGTCACCGTGGCGGACCAGCCGCCAGGAGCACAATTCTTCCGATACCTGGCGTCGTGCCGCCGTCAGTTCAAGCTCGCGCAGGTGTGCGCCCAGTTCGCCGGCCGCTTCGCGCCATTCGATCCGCCACGCGTTGCGCACCAGCGGCAAGCCACGTCTGGCGGGTGAGAAGTGCGCGAAAACCTGTTGGCGGATATTGCTCGCCCTTTTGGCGACCAGTAGCGCGCCTTCCCTGTCGAACACGGCGTAAGCGCCGGGCGCTTCGGGCAGATCGTCGAGCAGCGCCGGGTCGAGTTCCGGCGGCAGTTCCGGACGTCCGGTGATGCGTTCCACGGCTTCGCGGATCGTGTTTTCCGGCAGGAGATCATGCCAGCGCCGCCAGAGTTCCCACAACACGCGGGCGTCGGCCAGCGCGCGATGGCGATCGTCGACCGTAATGCCGTAACGTCCGATCAGCGTGTCGAGACTGTGCCGGTGATACTCCGGAAAAAGCGCGCGCGAGAGCTTGACGGTACACAGGTTCGTCGCATGGAAATCGATGCCCATGCGTTTGAATTCGTGCCGGAGAAAACCGTAGTCGAAGCGGGCGTTGTGCGCGATGAACAGGCGGCCCCGAAGCTTTTCCAGGAGTTCCGGCGCGAGTTGCGCGAAGCTCGGCGCGCCTTCGACCATCGCCGTATCGATGCCCGTCAAGCCGGTGATGAAAGGAGGAACGGGCCGGCCAGGATCGACCAGTGCGCTCCATTCGCGCACGCTATTCGGGTCATTCCGGTCGACTTCGACCAGACCGATTTCCATGACCCGGTCGTTGGCGAAATTGGCGCCCGTGGTTTCGAGGTCCACGAAGACCAAAGCCTCATGCGTGGGGAATGTGCTCATGCGAGGCCGTATTCCATGTTGCCCGTCGAAAAATTGCTTATTTTAACGCGGGCGACCCTCCCGGCCTCCTTCCCCGAGGGAAAGGGGTCCAGGTAACAGGTAACAGCAATCAGAGGCGGCTTCGCCGCCAGAAAGGACTGACACCTGACACCTCTGACATCTGCTCCCTGCTCCCGTTGGGAAAGCCGCGAAGCGGCGCATCCCGACGCTCGTATCTTCCGGCGCTTCGCGCCGCAAATTTACATTTGTCGGTTGCGCTTCGCTTACCCAAGCTACGCAAACCAACAGGATCGATCGTTAAGCTTTATTTAACCCTTGTCTTTGAGGGTCTACGATGTTGGTATTCATGCAATCGCCTTGGGGAAAGAGGTGATAATTATCTGCCCAGAACCGCCCGACGCACGATAGCCAGCGCCGTGCGCAGGTCTTCGATGGCGACCTGTCCTGGCGCCGAACTGCTTTTGCCCACGGCGAACGTCGCCGCCGACCCATAAACCCAGCCCATGATGCGCGACAGCGAGCCCACGCCGCCCATCGACATGCTGATCAGCGGAATATCCACCGCCTCGCGCGCGCGGCTCGTCGCCGCCAGGAGTTCCAGCACATCGCGTTCGCCGGTCGGCATGACCGCCACCTTGCCGACATCGGCGCCCAGATCCCTGGCCGCGATGAACTTGCTGTCAAGCGTGGCGGCATCCGGTGTCACCTGAAAGTTGTGGTACGACATGATCATGCCGATATCGTTGGCCTGCGAGATGGCGCGCAACGCCTTGATGTCCTTCGGTCGGTTGGACAGCTCGTAGTCGATCAGTTCGACGCATTTGGCTTCACAGGCGGCCTTGTACATCGCCACTACCGCTGGCTCGTCGATGGAGAGCGGCTGACCGCCTTCGGTCACGTTGCGTCGCGTCAGCAGCACCGGAATGCCACCCGCCGCGCGGCGAATGGCCTGCGCCGTGTCGATCACCGCCGGGATGTCGCCAATCGCCTGGAAAAAGTCGATGCGCCATTCGAGGAGATCGGGCTTTTTGGGAACGATGGCCGCGACCTCGTCGAGAACTTCCGCCTGGGTCTTGCCTACCAGCGGCGTGATGATGGCCGGCAGCGTTCCCCCGCCCAGCGGCTTGCCCCGTACCTGAATCAGTCTGGTTTCTTTCATGCTTCAATACTCCAAATGTGTAGGGCGGAAAAGCGTAGCGCATTCCGCCGTATGGCAGCGGATAGAATCTCTCAAAAGATTGGTCATTACATCCGGCGGAATGCGGCCTTCGGCCTTTTCCGCCCTACGCAACTACGCAACCCATCGACGTTCTCCGGCAGCCTAGTTTTTGGGTTTCGGAATACCGAATTTTTCGGGCGATTCCTTGCCGGCGCCAGCATCGTAGATCAGCCAGGACATTTGCGAGCGCCAGGTGTTCAGGAATTCGCGCGCTTCCTTGCCGGAGAGGCCGATGACTTCCAGCCCGTTGGTTTTGGCGTAATCCTGGAACTTGGAGTCGTTGAGCGCCAGCTTGTAGGCGGCGGTCAGTTTGTCGAGGATCGGCTGCGGGGTTCCCTTTTTCACGAACACGCCGTAGAAGAAGCCGGAGGCTTTCATCGATTCGGTGAAGGCCGGATTCAACTGGGTGATGTGCGGAACATCCGGGAGAGAGGAGGAGGGCTTGCTGCTCATGACGGCCAGCGCGCGCAAATCGCCGTTTCTGACGTACTGGGAAGCGATACCGATGGGCAGGCCGCTGACGTCGAGCTGTTTGCCGAGCAGGGCGGTGACCAGCGGGCCGTCACCCTGGAAGGCGACGGGATTGAAAGTGATGCCATCAACTTTCTTCAGCAGCATGGAAGTGACCCACGGCTGGCCGCCGACGCCGCTGGTGCCGATCGAGAGCTTGCCGGGATTGGCCTTGGCCTCTTTGAGCAGATCGGCGTAGCTCTTGATGGGCGAATCCTTGGGTACGACGATGACCGTCGAACCCTGCACCGACAGGATGGCCGGTTCGAAATCGTCATAGCTCAGGGTGGAGAGGCCGAGTACCTGGTAGAGCTGCGGGTTTTCAGCGTGGAACAGCAGGGTGTAGCCGTCCGCCGCCGCCGAATGGACCGCCTGCGTGGCGATAGCTCCGGTCGCCCCGGTTTTGTTGGCCAGAATCAAGGACTGGCCGATGATTTTTTCCACGATCGGGCTCATCAGACGGGAAGCGGTATCGGTGCCGCCGCCCGCGCCCCAGGCGATCACGCCGTTGATCGGACGCTCGGGATAGTCGGCCGCGCCAGCGAAACCCGCCGCCATGAGCGCCGCTGCCAGAATCAGTTTTGACCACTTGCTAACTTTCATACATCTCTCCTTTTTGTTGAAAAAACAACGAAACGTTCAGTTATTGCTTGCTGCCATTATCAACCACCTTGGCCGATCTGCCAGGGTGTGAAGAATGATTGATCCTAAACCTGCGGGCGAGACGCCCGCGCTCCCAGGTGCTGCCTTTCGCGCAAAATGACGGAATGCGAATAAATCAGCGTTTCTTTAAGATTCCGTGAACCTCCTGCTACCCAACCTTGCCCAGCATCAGCGCGCGCAAATAAAGCGCCGCTTCCCGGCGCGAATGCTTCAACTCGATCGCCTTGGCGATCAGGATGTCCGGGCCGGGTTTGCTGGCGTCTATATCCCGGTCGATGCCGCCGAGAACGCTTGTCCGCCGTTCTTCCGCGACGCCTTCCAGAAACACCTGCGGAAACTCGTGCGCCAGTTCCCTGTAATACTTTTTCCGGTTTTCTTCCAGCAGCAGGCCGGAAATCTCCGAAATCACGACCTCGTCCTTGCCGAAAAGACGGGTGACGAGTCCCGCGCAGGGAACCGCGATGTCGTACTCGCGCTGCTCCCGTCTGGCGGCGTCGTATTCCGCGCCCGCCAGCTCGCCGAAGGCGATCATCGCCCGAGCGTGAGCGCGACGCCAGGGCTGGGTGGAGTAAAGCCTGAAACGCGTCGTCATGTGCAGCGCGACGAGCAGAAACGGCGCGTACAAGGCCCAGACCACGGGGCCGCTCAAGAGATTGATCCCCACGCCGCAGGCGAGCGCCGTCAGCACCGATGCCCAGCCGAAACCGAAGAACCACGAAATCCGCATTTCCGGCGTTTCCCCGATCATTCCGCTTTTTTACCGAACAGGCCCCGGATCGCGACCATGATCCTGGGGTTCGATACGACCGCGGTCAGCAGCATCAAGGCCAGAATGGTCAGGGATACCGCGCTGGAGAACATCCCTTTGAAAAAATCCAGCGCGCTGCCGCGCGCAAACTGGACGCCTTGCCGGAATCTTTCGTCGATGATCGGCGTCAGAATCACGCCGAGGACGAGCGGGGCGACCGGATAGTCGTAACGTTTCATAAAGTAACCAAGGATGCCGAAGCCGATCATCCAGTAGATGTCGGTGATGCTGTTCTGGATCGAATAGCCGCCGACGAAGGTCAGCACCACGATGATCGGGATGATGTAGGGCTTGGGAATCTCGACGATCTTGCTGAACGCGCGGATGCCGGTCATGCCCCAGATATAGAGGAAAACATTGGCGATCAGTAGCGCGCCAACGACGAACCAGAAGAATTCCGGCTGCTCGCGCATCAACATGGGGCCGGGGCGCAGACCGTGGATGATCAGCGCGCCGATCAGCACGGCGGTGACCGAGTCGCCGGGAATGCCCAGGGTCATCATCGGTATGAAAGCGCCGCCGATGGCCGCGTTGGCGGCGGCTTCCGGCGCGATCAGACCCTGATAGGCGCCGTGGCCGAAAGGGGCGGGATAGGGATTTCTGACGGTGCGCTTGGCGTGGTCATAGGCCATCAGCGCGGCGATGTCGCCGCCGGTGCCGGGCAGGGCGCCGACGATGACGCCGATCGTCGAGGCGCGCAAGGTGAGGAACATGTTGTCCCAGACGGCCGTCCATTCCGGCATGATGCGCGAGATGTCCTGTTTGACCGGGACAGCCCTGGTCTGCAGTTGCAGCAGGGCTTCCGAGATGCCGAAGGTGCCGATCATGATGATCACGAAATGGATGCCGCCGAGCATGTTCAGCGTGCCAAAGGTCATGCGTCCCTGACCGGTTTCCGGGTCCATGCCGATGAGGCCGATGATGATGCCGAAGAAGGCCGTGATCAGCGCCTTGGCCATGCTGCCTTCGGCCAGACTGCCCACCAGAAACAGGCCCATGAAGGCGAGCAGGAAGTAATCGCGCGCCTGGAAGACCAGCGCCAGTTGGGAGATGAGCGGAGCGAACAGGGCCAGAACGACGATGCCGAAGAAATTGCCGATCACCGCCTCGGTCGTCGATAGTCCCATGGCCTGCCCGGCCAGTCCCATCTTGGCCAGCGGGTAACCGTCGAAGGTTGATGCCACCGCTGCCGGCGCGCCGGGAATGTTGAGCAGGATGCCCGAACGCGCGCCGCCGTAAACGCCGCCCGTGAAGATGCCGACCATGACCGCGAGGGCCGGCAGGACTTCCCAGGAAAAGGTAAAAGAAATCAGCAGCGATACAGCCATTGTCACCGACAGTCCGGGAATCGCGCCGACATAGAGTCCGACCAGAGTGCCCACGGCGATCCATCCGACCAGGCTGAAGCTCATGAAGGGCTGAAGGAAACCTTCCAGACCGGTATACATGATTTTATTTCCTCCAGCGGGTCAGGGCAGAACGACCTGGAACAGGGTCGAGAAGATGAGATACAAGCCGGCGAGCGTTCCGGCGGAAACGGCGATCTTGAGCCACAGTTTTTTGGGGTCGAGCAGGTACATGGTCGCCACCAGAAACAGGAAGGTGGCCGGGATGAAATGGATGGTCTCGACAATGAACCCGTAAATGCTCAGCGTGATGAGCAGGATGACCACATCGCGGTTGAAGAGATGGTGCATGAGATCGGCGAACGATCCTTCCCTGTAGCCTTGGCGGAAGAACTGGATGGCCAGACCGGCAAGGATCAGGAGAGTCGCCGCGCCGACCAGTTGCGGAATGCTTCCCGGCCCCGCGCTCTGCCCCTGAAAAATGCCCTCGCTGCGCAGCGAATCGGCGAACAGCGCGACGCAGATCACGAGCAATAGCAATATCATTTTGTATTCGCCCTTGGGGCGCGCATTATCGGCGGCGGCCGATACGTTTTCCTCGTGTTCCGACATAATTTCCTCTCAGTGATGCGTGACTGATATTTCGGTCGCGTCAGCTTGATACAGAAAACAAAACTTCCCGGGTATTGAGTGCCGTCAGGCTGTTTTTTGCCCCAACTCCTTATTATCCGGACGATCCTTAGGGTCTGGAACATCTGGAATTTTCAATAATGATAGGTTTACATTCGTGGAAATCGAAGTCAATACGATTTTCCAGATAACCATTATCGAACCAGGGTAATGGGAATCGGCGAAATATCGAATGATTCGAATGAAACGAACGGGAGAGAAAAGCCTGCCGATCGGGAAGGAAGCGCTATTTCCACCTCGTCATTCCCGCGAAAGCGGGAATGACGAGGAATTCTGTTTGACTCGAAAACGCTTTAGCCGCAGGTGCCCACCGCGCCGCACGCGGTGCAGAAATCGCAGCCATCCTTGCGAATCACGGTGTGGTTGCCGCACTCGTTGCACAGCTTGCCGGCCGTGGGCTTGGGCGCGGTTTTGCTGGCGGGCGCTTCGAGAATGCCCATTTGCCGCAAGGGAAAGCCGCGTTCGTCGAGAATGCCGAGCATGGTGTAGCGATGGATGATCAGGCTGGCGATATAGGCCACGGTCGACGGGTAGGTCTGCTGTTTGCGCGAGCCGGGAACAAAGGCCATGAAATCGCCGAGCGGTTCGGGGTAGTCGAGCAGCTTGCGGAGTTTCATGCCGATCCAGGCGGGGTCGAGCACGCGCATGTCGAGCGAGAGCAGCTTGGTCAGACCGTCGAGGGCGCGCGGGTAATTGCCGGCGAGCCATACCGAATAGGGACGCGTGACGCCGTCGGGCAGGGTGATTTCCTTGAGGCCGAGGACAAAATCTTCGCTGGTCGCCGGGTTGAGCACGTCGACCGTCCAGGACAGGGTGCCGTCGGTGCCGGTCTTTGGTTCCTTCAAACTGAACAGCGCGTCGAGCACCGGCGTCGGGCCTTCTTTTTTGAACGCGCCCAGTTGCTCGACGCGGTATTCGATCAGACGCGCCATGGCGGAAACAACCGAGGGCATGCGTTTTTTTTCGCCGTGCGGCGGAAACGACATGTCGAAGCCTTCACCGTCAGGCGTTTTGGCGAGCGATTCGAGTTTGAGCTTGAGCCAGCCGTGATCGTTGGCGCGCATGTCCATCGACAGGGTTTTGGCGACGGCGCCCAGACCGCGCGGCTGTGTCGGCCCGTTGACCCAGGCTTCAAACGGCCAGGAGTTGCCTTCCTGGTCGACGTGGCCGACGAACAGGGCGAATTTGCCGTGGTCATGGTCGATCATGTAGGTCCAGGCCATGTTACCTTCAGGCAGGTTGGGGCGGCCCGGCCAGCGCAGGCTGGAAAGCACCGGCGCCGGCAGGTTCTTGATCGACAGGCGGCGGTTGGCGTCGCCATTGACGAAGTCCTGCGGCTGCTTTTTCTCCTCGGCCTGTTTGGCCGGCTTGGCCGACTCAACGGAAAGCACGGCGCCGAGCACGCTGTTGGGACGGTAGGTGGCGAGTCCCTTGAGGCCGGATTTCCAGGCGCTCATGTAGAGATTCTGGAAATCCTCGTAGGGATAATCGGCGGGCACGTTGACCGTCTTCGAAATCGAGGTGTCGATGTACGGCGCCACGGCGGCGACGATGTCTTTGTGCGCTTCGGCTGAAATTTCCAGCGCGGTGACGAAATAGTCGGGCAGATTCTCGATGTCGCCGCCCAGATGCTTGTAAAGACGCCAGGCGTAGTCTTCGACCGCGTATTCCTTGATGGTGCCGTCGACCATGCGTTTTTTGCGACTGTAGGTCCAGGAGAAGGGCGGTTCGATGCCGTTGCTGGCGTTGTCGGCGAAGGCCAGCGAGATGGTGCCGGTCGGCGCGATGGAGAGCAGGTGTGAGTTGCGGATGCCATGCTGGCGAATCTCCGCCTTGATCCCGGACGGCAGGCGCGAGGCGAAATTGCCGCCGGAAAGGTACAGCTCGGCGTTGAACAGGGGAAAAGCGCCGCGTTCCCTGGCCAGTTCGACCGAGGCGAGGTAGGCGGCGTCGCGCATGCGCTCGGAGATTCGGGCGGCCATGGCAGTGGCTTCCGGACGGTCGTAGCGCAGGCCGAGCATGCACAGCGCGTCGCCGAGTCCGGTGAAACCCAGGCCCACGCGCCGCTTGTTGGCCGCTTCTTCGCGCTGGCGGGGAAGCGGCCAGGCGGTCACGTCGAGCACGTTGTCGAGCATGCGCTGGGAGACCTTGACGACCTCGCTGAAAGCGTCGAAATCGAATTCGGCCTGATTGGAGAAGGGATGGCGCACAAACAGCGTCAGGTTGATCGACCCCAGGCAGCAGCAGCCATAGGGCGGCAGCGGCTGTTCGGCGCAGGGATTCGTGGCCTCGATGACTTCACAGTAGTTGAGGTTGTTGTCCTTGTTCATGCGGTCGAGGAACAGGATTCCCGGCTCGGCGTGGTCGTAGGTCGACTTCATGACCTGGTTCCACAAATCGCGCGCCTGCATTTTGCGATAAACCCACAGGCCGTCGTCGCGCTGGTAGGCGCCGCCGAGCTTCATGTCGGCGTTAGGTTCGGCGCGGTGGGTCAGCTCGACTTCGGTATCGTTGTCCACTGCTCTCATGAAGTCGTCGGTGACGGCAATGGAGAGATTGAAGTTGGTCAGATCGCCCTTGTCCTTGGCGTGGATGAACACTTCAATGTCCGGATGGTCGCAACGCAACACACCCATCTGCGCCCCACGGCGCGCGCCGGCGGATTCGACCGTATCGCAGGAGCGGTCGAATACGCGCATGAACGACACCGGTCCCGAAGCGCGCGATTGTGTTCCCTTGACCTGCGCTCCGCAGGGACGGATCGAGGAAAAATCGTAGCCCACGCCGCCGCCGCGCCGCATGGTCTCGGCGGCTTCCGCCAGGGCGCTGTAGATGCCCGGCCGGCCATCGATGATTTCAACGATGGAATCGCCCACCGGTTGCACGAAACAGTTGATCAGCGTGGCGGCCAGCGGAGTGCCGGCGGCGGAATTGATCCGGCCGGCCGGGATGAAACCGTTCTCCTGAGCCCAAAGAAAGCGTTCTTCCCATTTCGCGCGATGTTTTTCGTCCTCGTTGACGGCCAACGCCCTGGCAATGCGGCGGCGCACGTCATGAACGTTGGTTTCCGGTCCCTTGGCGTATTTTTCGACGAGGACTTCGGTGGAGATTTCCTGTCCTGCCAGCGGGACGATTTCGGGAACTTCCGCAATCGCTTCCAGGGAGAGTTGCTGCGTGTTCTGACTCATGGTTTGCCTTTCTTGGCTCGAACGTTCAAGCTGATACCCTCCGCCAGGCGTTTGACGTCGTCTGGCGTGATTTGTTGCTTCGGAACCTGTTTTGATGCAGAGAAAATACAATGTGAAAAAAGTCACGCGGAGCGCAAAGCTACTATATATAGTGGTGTATTGCAAGAAAAACGCTATATATAGTTATTTTTTGTTTTCCCAGTCCCAAAAGAGCTTTTGAATCACACAATTGCGGATGGCGCCGCAGGCGCCGAGGACATGTTGCGCGGGATTCAAGCAGTGCGGTTCGCGGACAAGACCAGAGCATCAAAATAAGCGCAAACGTGATCGTCCACCCGGTAGCACCGTCATTTGCCTGAATCAGCGATTTGACTTATTCGTTGAAACAGCTTTGCCCGCACAACCACGATGACAGCCACGCGACCGGGTAGATCGGCAGTTTCGCTGTGCCTGATGGATTTCCCGATTGTTTAATAACTTTTCATTCTAAAGTTATATATGGACATTGCATAAGCAAATACAAATTGATTCCTTTGGAAAAAGAGCAGGGGTTCTAGACTGTGAAGCGTCTTCCCTGTGTAAGGAGCGACCTGATGATTATCCAAAAACTGTTTGGCGGTTTTGTGGCGGGGCTTGTGGTGAGTTTGTTGTTCTCCACCGGGACTTTCATCGAATGGCGCTTGGCCACGTCTGGCCCGGATATAAATCTTTTGGCGGAAGGCTGTGGTTTATGAAGCTCCAAGTCCGGCTCATCCAGGTTTTCGGGGCCGAATCAAATAAATGCCAGTTAACGCGTGGGAGGCAGGGAGAATGAATTTCCAACAGTTGCGTATCCTGCGCGAGACGGTTCGCCAGGATTTCAACCTGACGACCGTGGCTAACACGCTGTTTACTTCGCAACCCGGCGTTTCAAAGCACATCAAGGATCTCGAAGATGAGTTGGGAGTCGAAATCTTTGTGCGCCGCGGCAAACGCTTGCTGGGCCTGACCGAGCCGGGCAGGGAAGTGCTGAAAGTCGTTGAGCACATTCTGCTCGACGCGCAGAACGTGCGTAGCATCGCCGAGCAGTTTGCCAGCCGCGAGACCGGCAATCTGGTTATTGCCACGACCCATACCCAGGCCCGTTATGCCTTGCCGGAAGTCATCAAGCAGTTCAGGGCCGAGTATCCCAAGGTGCACCTGGTCCTGCATCAGGGCAGCCCGAAAGAGATTGCCGAACTTCTGACGGTGGGCAGCGCGGACATCGCCATCGCCACGGAATGGCTGGGCAAGGTGCCGGAAATTGCCACATTTTCCTACTACACCTGGCATCACGCGGTCATCGTGCCGCGCGGTCATCCGCTCACCAGGCTTGAAAGCATTACATTGGCAGACTTGGCGGAGTACCCGATCATTACCTACCACGAGGGTTTTTCCGGCAGCTCCAACATGGACCGTCAATTCTCCGAGGCCGGGCTGATTCCGGACATTGTCCTTTCGGCCATCGACGCCGACGTGATCAAGACCTATGTCGATATCGGCCTGGGAATCGGCATCATCGCCGAGATGGCCTATCATCCGGAGCATGACGACAATCTGGTCCGCCTCGATGTGCCCAATTTGTTCGTCCCGAACACCGCGCGCCTGGCGATACGTCGCGGCGTTTATCTGCGCAGCTATGCGTACGCTCTGATTGAAAAACTCGTGCCCGGATTGACCGAACAAAAGATAAGCGAATTCCTGCATAACGAATCTATCGCTGATCAGGATTTTTCGATCTAGCGAAGGTTTGAAGAATACTTCGTCAAGTCCCTGGAGCATCCGGTGCAACTTGAGTTTTCCCGCTTCTAGCAAACGCCTCATTGAGAAGCTGTGAGTGCCATGTGGCAGATTCGACCGAGCAGGGTAGTTAATTCTGAATCTGCAACAAGTTGGCGTGATTTCGCGCCGGTCGGAGCCAGTGCCAGCGTTTTTTAACTCAAATTGGTTCCAAAAACGCAAAAGCCCGGAAAACCGGGCTTTCTGCTTGTGATTCACATGGCCATGTGAATCAGCTTGGAATCAGTCTCAAAAACAAACCGCCGATCAATGCGGTTTGCAGTATGCCGACACTGACAACCCATTTGACCAATTCGGCCTTGGTTTCTGCAATCTTTACTTCTAATTCGGCCTTGGAGTTCAATACATCCTGTTTCGTAGCTATATCAGCGTTTGCCTGAACATCTCGCACGGCTTCGGCGATAGCTACGGCCTCGGGTTCCTTAACCCCTGCTTTTGTCAGGCGTTGAACGAATTGCAGGGTATCGAAAGTGATTGCTGCCATGGTGTTCTCCTGTATTGCGCTGATTATAGCGTGTTCAACGGAAATTGGTGTTCCGGCCAAGTGGCGCGCGTCTCGTGTGCATGCTCCGTGCTATGCCGCCAGTTGGTCAATCTGCGAAACAGTAACGCGGAAAAACGCTGGTTATCCTACGCAGGGCGGCAGGCAACCAGATTTTTGATCTTCCTTGCGATTGATACGATTCTCTTTTTGATTTTACATAATACAAATTATGCGTTTTCTAAGATGGTTAAAAAGGTAATTTTTGCGACTCTTGCATTTTTTCGACATATGCTACCCAACGCTGTTCCGCATATGGGTTTCGCAAGTTAGACAAGTGACGGCATAACAAGCGCAATTCTTCCGGATCAGCAGCGGTTTCCTCAAGGAGCCGCCGTTTTTCTTTTGAAATTCGCCGGTAATACTTACGCCGGCGCGCACTGTCCCACTTTCGGCAGTACCGAAGGAACCAATAAAGGCTTAGGAGATTTCCCGAATTCGCGTACATGGCCGTTTCCATAAGAGCCTTTTTTATGAGAATCTTGCATTTTCAGAATGAACTCGGCTGTTTTTCTGCTAGCGCCGGGTCCGATCAGCGCCGGATTGGCAGAAATCAATGCGTTTTGAGCACAAACAACAGAAAAGCTTAAAGGCGGGTTTTCAGGGCGCGAAGGGTTCCGCCTGGCTTGCTCCAGCCGAGTAGAGCCGCATCCAACCTTGTTGATTATATTACCTGGTGGATTCTTCGATCACCCTTCCGGAGTGAGGCGCGACCCGCGCCGATATGCCGAGCTTCGATCATGGAAAGACCGGTTCTTCGATCAGGCACGGAGCACGCACGCGAAACGCGCGAGAAAGTAAAAACAGATCTGACCGGCCCCGGAGCAAAAGAGTACAACGGAATAATTCCATTCGTGGAGGCGTCCACGGCTGGAAACACGATATCCGGCACACCCGAGGACAAAAACCAGTAGAATCACGACGCCGGGGCAGCAAAAAGGCCCCGCGCAAGGGGGCCTTCGTGCTAGTCACGCTCCGGTAAAGGAGGTGACTCAAATGGCGAAGTCTCTACAAGGTCGTCGCCAACGCTGGATCAAAAAGATAATCCGCGTGGTTATTCTAGCGATTCTGCTGTTTTACAGCAAGCGTTGTGATTAGTGTGTAGTACCCGCCCTGCCGACGACGCGGGGCGGCCCTCGATTAAAAGCCCGGCTTCCGGGTTTTTGCGTTTTTGGAACCAAGTAGAGCTAAAAAGCGCTGGCGCCGGCTCCGATCAGCGCGAAATCACGCCAACTTAATGCTTTTTAGTCACTAAGCGAGAATCTTTGAATGTTTGCCTGTCTGGAAAAGGGAAGCGATTTTTCATAAACCCTTGTGCACGTCATTGTGTACATGATTGGACGACTGATCACCCACGGTCGGCAAAAGGCGAGAATACTGTATTTTCGCGCTCTGACGGCTTCCGGTGCGTCCTCGCTACGCTGCGGGCGCTCCGGTTCCGTCAGAGACGCTGAACGTGCAGCATGAGGAGAATTTCTGATTTCGTTGTGTCGGTCTGATCGGAACGAAGCCAGTCCGGGAAGAACGACAGTCCCCTATTGCCTTCGGTGTTGCTGTCTTGTTCCAAGCCGCCGATCACAACGACATCATCATCACTGGATAGAGTTAGTTCCGTGGTCAACTCGCGCTTGGTCAGTGTCGGCGAGGCGTCTACGCCGGTCGTGGTTGCAATGAAGGAGCTTATTTGCTGGTTGACTTTGAGGTCTACGACCAACTCGCGCACCTTGGGCGTGAGCTCGAAGATTACGCCGGAGGACTTATATTCTACGGACTGGATAGGCCGGTCGCTGCCGTCGTAGGAGACCGAGGACAGGATGGGGACATCATCGCCGACAGAGAGACGCGCCGTGGAACCTGATCGCACACGAACTCGAGGACTCGATACAACCCTGAATCGCTCATCACTGGACAGCGCGGAGTATATGGCGTTGATGCTCGATGAACCATTCTGGAACTTGAACGAGATGGCCGAACTATCGACGACGCCCGCGGATAAGCCAATGTCCAAGCGGCCAGAGAGGATGGAAGCCGCCAGGTCGATGGCGGAGCCTTCGCGCTGTTCGTGTCTGACTTCGTACACGATGGCCTTAACCATGACTTCACCTGTCGGCCTGTCCAGTTCGGCGACCAAGGCTTGAAAACGCTTGATGTCTGCCGGCATGCCCATGAATACCAACACATCAGAATCGTATTCAGTCAGGACGTTGACGCCGGATGAGTAGGAACCGGAAGACGACGACGCTGGGTGCACCGAGTAACCTTGACGACTCGGCGTTGACGTGCCCGCAGGGGGCGCGCCAAGGCCCGTGAAGGGCATTCCGCCGGGCCGTTGGTTAGGGAACGCACCCGAGGGGAAAACGGCCGACATGGCTTGTTGCAGGTAGCTGGACGGGCGATATTTGGGACGGTAGATCATGGTTTCGGGTTCAAGCTTGGAATCATCTTGCTTGCCGACGACGACGACGCCCCCAGATCGACGTACTTCTATCCCCTGCCCTTTGAGCAAATCGACAAGCAAAGCCTCTACGGTAATGTAAGACATACCCCTAAGCCGCAAGCTTACAGGCTTGACAGTCTCGGAAATGTTGCTTTCAATTACGTAGGACTCCCGCAGGAACTCTCCGTATACAAGCCTGATCAACTCTCGGGGATCAACGTCGACAAAATCCATGGAAAAATCATCGACGGTAGCCGCTTGAACCATTGCGGGAAAGATCAAAAAAAAGAAAAAGCCCCGTGCACGTCCCCAGTGTTTACTAACATACGTCATCGCTTTACCCCCCCTACCCTCGTTAAATTTGGACTTGAAGCGCCTGACCATCGAGTGACAATGTCTCCGGACGGCAAGGCGACTTCGGCATCGAAGGCGCTGACCTTGTAGGCCGGTGGGTTGTCCAGGTAGCGGACACGGCCCGAGGCGTCCGTGACCATGAAAACGACGCGGCCCGCATAGGCGACCGTACCGACCGAGCGCCAAACACTCGACACGCCCGGCTCACTGGACGCAGGTGATGGAGAGCTTGGCTTTATGCCTTGCTTTACTTCGGCGATGCGGGCCACAGACGAGGGCTTTTCTTTTTGTTCGGGATGGAAGAATCGCCACAAGTACCACGATGAAAAGCAGAACATAATGACCGAAAACGGGATGGCGAACTTGAACAGGCCCCGATTGAATACGTTGCCCCTTTTGTCCGCTTGTTCTTCTTTGTTAGCCACCGCATTGCTTTGAGAATACGACGAATATAGCGCAAATATCGCAGAATCATATTTGTACTGCCTTTGCTCAATGATGGCCGCTTTGGTCTGACGATTCCCTGAAAAAATAGTCACTGAATAATGCTTGTCCATTCCTAATTCTTTGTGTTTCTTCATCAGGAATGACTTTTCTACCGTGGCGCGAATTTTACGTTGCAGGTCGCCAATGTCTTGGACGATCAAGACAATGTCACAGGCTTGGCCGGTGTCCGGGTGGGTGAAATGCCGGTGCATGCGAAAGAAGGTTAAATGATCTTCCGGCAGGTGTTCGCCGGTCACGTACCAGCGCCAGCATTCATCAAGGATGATGATGTCGCCGCCCTGGACGACCGCGCCGGCATTGTCCTGGTTTTCTTTTGGGAAAAAATCCTTCTTTGTTACGTCGTCATTGCTAATGTGGACGATCTGTCCGAGATTGTCCGGGTCTGCCTGGAGAGTTTCTACGGCATAGGCTTGAATCAAGTCGACGTTCAGCCCTGCCACATTGGTGACGATGCGCCGGCCACAGGCGACGTTGGGCAGTATCACACCGCGCACGACCTCGTAGGACTTGCCGGAGCCTTGCAAGCCGCTGTAGACGGTTTCAGCCATGATGAATTCCTTGAGTTTCCGTTACGCGTAACAGAAATTATCCGATGAACGGGAGACGACGAATCAGGAAGCGCGCTATATACGCTACTATCATATATGGCAAACCAAAATCTATAAGGAAATAATCCCAAAAATACCATACGCCAGCAGGTATAGCCGAGAATGTACTTGTCAATTCTTCTGTGCTGATAAAGTGTGTAATGTAATCAACAGCGACAGGGACAATAAAAGCGAGGAGTACTAACAGTCCGGAAAAGACAATAAATTTAATAACTACAGTTTGAAGAAGCCAAGTTATGATAGGCCAGAGTAAGGCTTGCATGTTATGCCCTCAGTACGATAAATAGACCCGTAATAGACCAAAAAGCCAAGAATACAGGATAGGCAACACTCTTGATTTCCTGTTTTTCTAAAATGGTGCAATGTGATTCAAAGTCCAAACTAAAATCTTGTGAGAAAAAATTAAATGAGATATTGGCTGTTGGACATTCTGATTCATGGTCTGGCATACGCCAAGCTATTAACTCAGAAAAGGTTTCAGGGAAAAAAGATTCATCAAACATCTCTTGATACGGCTGTTCTTCATCTACAACAGGCTCCTCAGACGAAGAAAGGAACTTTTCCAGTTCGGCATTGATGGAAGTCGCCGCCGCCGCCGCTTCGCCTTGTCTTGCGTAATCGGAGGGAAAAGTTATTGAAATAGGATCACCGCCCAGATTATTGTTTACATTTAGAGAGAAATTAGTTGCCGCTACCTGCGCCGCTTGAGCATTGGCTACAATTTCCTCTTTTACATTGACAGCTTGGGCATTTTCGTTTAGTTCAGCCACACGCACTTTAACATCCTCATTCAATTGGGTAGCAGATAACATTTTTGTTCCTGCCGCGCTGGCCGCTACTGTGAGGGCATTCCCGGACGGATCGAGAAATTGAATTGCGCCGGGATTTTGGAATGCGGCTTTCTGCGCTTCTGTCCAGTCCGGATCAGATGGATCAGGTAGAAAACCGGAATCAGTACGGAGCATTCTTAAATTGTTGTCTTTAGGTTCACTCATTTCAAAACTGAATTCTGTTCCAGCAGTCAAAAACTTTGGATATGCCCATCCGTCATCATATGAAACAGGATACCTGAATTGTACAGATGCTCGCTGAACATAGTAATCTTG
>BNUC01000069.1 GCA_025997075.1 Betaproteobacteria bacterium
CATTAGAATTTATATGAACAGGATGATTGTTATCAATACAATATTGAACAATTTCAATTAAGCCATCAGATAAGCTTGGCTCGCCGCCACCGACGTCGAAGATTAGATTGGATGAAGTAACAAGCTCCTCTTTGAGTCCTTTTATTATATTTAGAACAGACTGATGGTCCGAGTCAGTAAGATTTTGTGTTTCCATTTGTTTAATATAGCCACAATGGCTGCATTTCAGATTGCAGAACGCGACATGATTTAATGTTATGGTGGAAATTGGTTTAAGTTCTCCTTTATCCGTAAATTTTCTTAGGCAAACACAATTTTTGCAACAATCGTATATTTTTCCATTTCTGAAATCGCGGATCATTTCAAATTTTTTGGTGAAAATTTTTTCTACGATTACATTTATTGGTTCAGATGTTTTGCATACATCGACAGCGGAATCAAAAGTAAAACAACATATTTTTATCGTGTCATTCGGATAAAAATTGATACCATTCTGTATGTAGTTACAACTTAAATATTCTTCCATGAGTAATTCCGCTTTAGCTATATTCGCTGAGACTTGAACTTGCAATTCCCCGCGCTCTTGGCACGGGGACAGCGTAGTGGTTTTAGAATGACCGGATGAAATCTGGTCCTATTCAAGAAGTTCATAAGGCAAGTCATTGTGCGTGGCAGATTCATTATCACGTAGTATTTCCGGTGAAGTACCGAAAGGCGTTGCTTGATGATGAAGTTAGGCAAATCATTACGGAGACGGCGCAAGCGATTAGCGAACGTTACGACATCGAGTATGAGCGAATAGGCTGTGATGGTAATCACATCCCCTATGCCAATTCCGGCCGCATCTGCGGGAAGAAAATAACGTCGCGGATGTTGGCCGAATCGGTCAGCAGCATGACCAGACGGTCGATGCCGATGCCGCAGCCGCCCGTCGGCGGCAGGCCGTATTCGAGGGCGCGGATGTAGTCGGCGTCGTAATACATGGCTTCCTCGTCGCCGGCATCCTTGGCCCTGGCTTGCGCCAGGAAGCGTTCCGCCTGGTCTTCCGGGTCGTTCAACTCGGAGAATCCGTTGGCGATTTCGCGGCCGGCGATGAACAGCTCGAAGCGTTCGGTGATTTCGGGATTATCGTCGCTGCAACGCGCCAGCGGACTGATCTCGGCCGGATAGTCGATGATGTAGGTCGGGTCCCAGAGATCGCTTTCCGTGGTTTCCTCGAACATCAGGAGTTGTAGAGTACCCAGACCCATGCCGGGTTTGACCTCGGCCTTCCTCGCGTCCAGCGTCCGGCGCAGCCAGTCGGCGTCGGACAACTGTTCCAGCGTATATTGCGGGTGATACTTGGTGATCGCCTGGATCATGGTCAGGCGGTCGAAGGGCCTGGACAGGTCGAGCGGGCGGCCCTGATAAGTGAAAACCTCGGTTCCGAGTGCCTCGCGCGCCGAATGGCGCAGCAGGTCTTCGGTGAAATCCATCAATTTGTGGTATTCCGAGTACGCCTCGTAAAACTCCATCATGGTGAACTCGGGGTTGTGCCGGGGACTCATGCCTTCATTGCGGAAATTGCGATTGAGTTCGAAGACTTTCTCGATACCGCCGACGACCAGCTTCTTGAGGTATAGCTCGGGCGCGATGCGCAGGAAAAAATCCATGTCCAGCGCGTTGTGGTGCGTCTTGAAGGGACGCGCCGTCGCGCCGCCCGGAATTGGGTGCATCATCGGCGTTTCAACTTCCAGAAAGTCGTGCCTGCACATGTAGTCGCGGATCGACTGCACGATGCGGCTGCGTGCCTTGAAGGTAGAGCGCGACTGCTCGTTCATGATCAGATCGAGATGGCGCATGCGGTACTTTTGTTCCTGGTCGGCGAGACCGTGGAATTTTTCCGGAAGAGGGCGCAAGGACTTCGACAGCAGGCGCAGTTCGGTACAGCTTACGGTGAGTTCGTTGGTCCGGGTGCGGAAAAGCGTGCCGACGGCGCCGACGATGTCGCCGATATCCCAGCGCTTGAAGGCGGCGTAGGTTTCTTCACCAATCTGGTCGCGCGCGACGTAGAGCTGAATACGGCCGCCGACGTCCGAAATGCTGACGAACGAAGCCTTGCCCATGACGCGCTTGAGCATGATGCGGCCAGCCAGCTTGACCTCGACCGGATCGGCTGCCAGTTCCTCGCCGGTTTTTCCGTCATACAGTTCGATGATTTTGCCGGAGATGTTCTCGCGAGCGAAATCGTTGGGATAGGCTTTGCCCGTGGCGCGCCATTCGGCGAGCTTGGCGCGGCGTTCCGCGATGATGTGGTTCTCGTCCTGTTCCTGGGCAATGGGCGTCTTGTCAGACATGTCGATTCTCTGTGTAGGTTAGGTTTTCTGGTTAAACGCCTTGCTTGAGGCTGGCTTCGATGAATAAATCAAGATCGCCGTCGAGTATGCGCTGGGTGTCGCCAACTTCAACATTGGTGCGCAAATCCTTGATGCGGGACTGGTCCAGCACGTAGGAACGAATCTGGTAGCCCCAGCCGATGTCGGTCTTGGAGTCTTCGAGCTTTTGTTGTTCGGCCTGACGTTTGCGCATCTCGGCTTCGTACAGGCGCGATTTGAGCATGGCCATGGCCTCGGCCCGGTTGCGGTGCTGCGAGCGGTCGTTCTGACATTGCGCGACGATGCCCGACGGAATGTGCGTGATGCGCACCGCCGAGTCGGTCTTGTTGATGTGCTGACCACCGGCGCCCGAGGCGCGATAGGTATCGATGCGCAGATCGGCGGGATTGATTTCAATCTCGAACGAATCGTCGATTTCCGGGTAAACGAAGACGGAGGCAAAACTGGTATGCCGACGGGCGTTCGAGTCGAACGGCGATTTGCGCACAAGGCGGTGAATGCCGGTTTCCGAACGCAAGGCGCCGAAGCAGTATTCGCCCGAAAGCTTGATGGTGGCGGTCTTGATGCCGGCCACGTCGCCTTCGGATTCTTCCAGAACCTCGACGGCATAGCCTTTGCGTTCTCCGTATTTTACGTACATGCGCAGGAGCATCGACGCCCAATCCTGGGCCTCGGTGCCTCCGGCGCCCGCCTGGATGTCGAGAAAACAGTTGAGCGGGTCCGCCGGGTTGTTGAACATGCGGCGGAATTCCAGGAGGGCGATTTCTTTTTCGATGCCGTTGACGTCGTCTGAGACAGCAAGCAAGGTTTCGTCGTCATTCTCCTCGCGCGCCATGTCGAACAGTTCCCCGGCATCCTTGAGCTTGTCCGCCATCCGATTCAGGGTCAGCACAACGTTTTCGAGCGTTTTCTTTTCCTTGGAAAGCTCCTGGGCGCGCTCCGTGTTATTCCATACCGCCGGGTCTTCCAGTTCGCGGGTGACCGCGTTCAGTTGATCGACTTTCTGATCGTAGTCAAAGATACCTCCGCAGCTCGGTGGCGCGTTGCGCGATGTCCACCAGCCGGTTGGCGATCTGATTAAGTTGTTCTGCTTCCATGGCGGTTCTTGCGAAGATTCAAAAGCACAGGATTATACGCGGAATGAAAAACCCTTTACTACGGAGAAAGTGAAGAGAACATGAAGGTTCAGGGCTATTCCCCTGGACATGTCTTCCCTATGCGCCGACGCGATAATGAGATTTCATCTCGATCAGCGCAATTACGGACAATTACGGAAATTGGGAGTAAAATAAGTTGGTTCCGTAAAGTCATGTAGTTGTTCCATCTTTGCAGAATTTTTGTGGCGAAAAAACTCCGAAATTTTATATACGGAGAAAGTGTGGTCAGAGAGCGTTTCCCAAGTGGGTCAAACCAAACTGTCGCCGTAATGGCGACGGTTAATTTGTGTCGCGCGGCCTCAAGGCCCGTGAAATGCTCCCTTTCCGTTTGGTTCCGAACAAACCGACAGATTCCTAAACTGCGCGGTTGACTTTTCCATCTACCTTTGGACATCCGACCATGAAAGTCAAGAAAGCGAAATACCCTGGCATCCCCACCGTCATCAACGGCAACGGCGCGGTCGCTCATGTCATGAGCCATGTCTGCGGCGGCGTGATCGGTTATCCGATCACGCCTTCCACCGAAATCGCCGAAATCTACGAAGCCTTCCGGGCGGAAGGCGGCGTCAATGTGTGGGGTAAGCATCCCTTCTTCTTCGAGCCTGAAGGCGAACATTCGGCGCAGAGCGGCGCGCTGGGCGCGGCTTTGACCGGTGGGCAGTTCATCTCCAACGCTTCATCGAGCCAGGGCATCCTGTACGCGCTGGAATCGCACTACGTGACGGTCGGCAAGAAGGTCGGCGGCTTCGTGCTGCAGGTGGCGGCGCGGGTCGTCTCCAAGCATTCGCTCAATGTGATGGCAGGGCACGACGACATTTATGCGCTGCTGTCTTCCGGTTACACCATCCTGTTCGGTTCCAATCCGCAGGAAGCGACGGATCTGGCGGCCATTTCCTATCGCGCGGCGGCGCTGTCGCTGATTCCCGTGGCCAACACGATGGACGGTTTCGCCACCAGCCACATGATGAGCGAGGCGGTGCTGCCGGAACCGGACCTGTTGCGCGAGTACTTGGGCGACCCGGCCGGACGCATCAAGGCGCCGACGCTGGCGCAGGAAGTTTTGTTCGGCTCCAAGGGCCGCGTGTTCCAGCTTAATCAGTTCCTTACGCGTCACGCCGCCGACATCGACGAAAAGAATCTGGAGGCGCTGAAAAAACATCTCGACGCCAACGCCGCGAAAATCGAGAAGGATAATGATGGGGCACTGGTGGAAAAAACACTCGCCTGGCTGCCCGAAGAGTTGCAGGGCGCGTGGCGCCGCCAGTGGCAGAACGCCTTCGAGAAGGGCACACGTCAGCTCGTGCCGGCGCTGGTGGATGTCAATAATCCCGGCCTGACCGGACCGGTGCAGAACCAGCCTGACTTCCAGGCCGGCGCGGTCGACCATCGCACGCACTTCGTCAGCGCCGTGCCGGCGCTGGTGCGTCAGGCGATGGCCGAATATTCCGAACTAACCGGCCGCGAATACACGCCGGTTCACACCTTCATGTGCGACGATGCCGAGACGGTGATGGTCGGCCTCGGTTCGGTGTGCGACGACGTTGAAGCGGTGGTTACCTATCTGCGCGGCAAGGGAAAAAAGGTCGGTCTGGTGTCAATCAAACTGCTGCAGCCTTTCCCGGAAGCCGAAGTCGTAGCCGCGCTGGCCGGCAAGAAGGCGGTCACGGTGCTGGAGCGTTCCGACCAGACGGCGCTGACCACGCTGGTGACCCAGGCGCTGTTCAAGGCGCTGGAAAACGGTGGTTTGAAGCGCGGCGAGGCGGAACGTCATGCGGGCATCCCGGCAATCAAATCCGCGCCGAAGCTGACCACGGCGATTTTCGGGCTGGGCGGCCACGATTTGCAGCCGCGTCACCTGATTGCTGCGTTCAGGAACATGGAAGAAAACAAGGGCGCTTCGCTGATTTATCTCGGTTCGCAATTCTTCTCGAAAGACCCGAATCCGCGTATGGCCGAGCTGCAGAAAAAGCTCAAGGCCGCGTATCCGGAAACCGAACTGATGGCGCTGGAAGCCGAAGCCAATCCGCGCCTCCTGCCGGATTCGGCCTTCCGCGTGCGTTTCCACTCGGTCGGCGGCTACGGCACGATTGCTTCCGGCAAGCTGCTCACCGACATCCTGGCCGGCGTGCTCGACATGCACTCCAAGTCAGCGCCGAAGTACGGCTCGGAAAAGAGCGGGGCGCCGACTAACTACTACATCACGCTTTCTCCCGAAGCCATCAAAATCACCAACGCGGAACTGGAAGACGTTGAAGTCGTCATCTCGCCTGACCACCGTTCCTTTGTGCATACCAATCCGCTCAAGGGACTGGCCGAGGGCGGCACCTTCATCCTGCAATCGCATTCGACGCCGGAAAAAGTGTGGGAAGAATTGCCGGTTCAGGCCCGCAAGACGATTCGCGAAAAGAAAATCAATTTCTTCATCATCGATGCTTTCGCCGTCGCCAAGAAGCACGCGCCGACGCCGGAACTGGCCACGCGCATGATGGGCATCGCCTTCATCGGCGCGGTCGCCGGGCACGTCAAGCAGGTCGTGGCCGGCGCGTCGCGCAAGGACATTGCCGAGAAGGTGAAGAAGCAAATCACCAAGAAATTCGGCACCAAGGGCGCGGCCGTCGTCGATGGCAATATGGATGTGATTCACGAAGGCATCGACGCCACGCAACGCGTTGACTACGACCTGCCGGAGTTGAAAAAAATCGACGCCAAACCGGCGCCCATCATTCTGCGCAACGTTTCCCTGTCCGCGTCGATGTGCCAGACCAGAGGCCCGGCGAGCAGCAGTCTGTTCGACCGCGAGTACTTCAACGATATCGTCGCCACGCCGTTCCGCGAAGGCACCATCGCCGAAGCGCCGGTGTTGCCGGGCGCCGGGCTGTTCATGCCGGCCGGCAGCGGCGGCTCGAAGGACAAGGGGCTGTTCCGCCGCGACGTGCCGCTGTTCAACCCCGACGCCTGTACCGGCTGCATGGAATGCACGCTGGTCTGTCCGGACGCGGCGCTTCCGAACACCGTCCATGAGATTCACGAACTCCTGCTCACGGGCATCCGAATGCTCGACATCGCCGAAACGCAGCGCGAAGCCTTGCGCGGCCAGGTCTATGCGGTCGCCGAGTCGGTCCGCGAGGCGTACCGCCAGGCGTACCGCCAGGGCAAGGAGGCGCGCGCCTTCCATGAACTCGTCGCCGAGGCGGCTTCAAAACTGCCGGTTCGTCAGGCAACGCTGCTGGCCAACTTCAGCAAGCTGGTCGATGTGCTGGCGGCTTTCCCGGTTGCCCGCACCCGGCCGTTCTTTGACGCCGCCGAGAAAGTCAGCGCCGGCAGCGGCGGTCTGTATTCGGTGACGATTGACCCGTGGAAGTGCACCGGCTGCCTGGAATGCGTCGATGTCTGCGGCCCCGGCGCGCTGACCAGCGAAGACCAGGACGCGGCCTTGCTGAACACTTTGCAGGAACGTTTCAGTTTCATGAGCCAGACGCCCAATACGCCGGCGCGTTTCGTCGAGGGCGCTATCGAGGCCGGCGGCGAAATCAAACGCCTGCTGCTTGACCGTGACAATTATTATTCGACGACCGGCGGGCACGGCGCTTGCCGCGGTTGCGGCGAAGTGACGGCCATCCGTCTGGTGGTGGCGACCAACCGCGCGATTACCGACAAACGGCGGCGCGGGCACATCGTCGAACTGGAAAAGCTGATTGCCGGGCTTTCGGCCAAACAGGCTTCGCTCGGCAAGAAGGAGGCCGAACGCAGCCAGCGCATCGGAGAACTGCTCGCCGTGCTGGAAAAACGCCTGTACCTGTTTGAAAGCGGGCCGACCGGCAACGGTCCGGCCGGGGCGGTCATCGCCAACTCGACGGGTTGCAGCAGCGTTTATGCCTCGACCTTCCCGTTCAACGCCTACAACGACCCCTGGGTCAACAGCCTGTTCCAGGACGCCCAGCCGCTGGCCAAGGGCATTTTCGAGGGCATCTCGGCGAAAAACGTGCCGGACGTGCGGGCCCTTCGCCTCGCGCGTCTGGAACTCGACGACGCCTACGTGCCGGAAAAACACGACAAAGCCTTCCGCTACCTGTCGTGGAACCAGTTCAGCAAGGAAGAACTGGCGCTTCTGCCGACGGTCATCACCATCGGCGGCGACGGCGCGACCTACGACATCGGTTTCGGCGCCTTCTCGCGCATCCTGGCGAGCGGCACGCCAATCAAGGCGCTGATTCTCAATACTGGCGCGTATTCCAATACCGGCGGACAGGCTTCGACCTCGACCTACATCGGCCAGGATTCCGACCTCGCGCGGATTGGCGGCGCCTATGGCGGCAAGCGCGAAGCGCGCAAGGAACTGGGAATAATCGCCTCCTTCCATCCGAACGTCTTCGTCTGTTCGACGACCCCGGCGCTGCAGGGACACTATCTGAAGAACACGATGGAGTTTCTCTCCTATACCGACGGGCCGTCCGTGTTCGATGTTTACACCTCGTGCCAGGGTGAACACGGCATCGCCGACAATGTTTCCGCCCGTCAGGGGCGTCTCGCGGTGGAAAGCCGCATGAGCCCGGTGTTCGTGCATGACCCGCGTCGCGGCAAGAACCTGCACGAGTGTTTCTCGCTCGACGGCAACCCCGACCCGGACAAGACCTGGACCAGGACCACGCTGGAATACCGTGAAGAGGGTGGCGACGGCGAAGTCAAACTGCTGGAAATCGAACTCACGCCGGCCAACTTCGCCCTGGACGAAATCCGCTTCCGGAAGCAGTTCAAGAAGCTGCCCGCCGAGGTGACGGAAAACCTGGTTCCGGTAGCCGAGTACATCGACCTGCCGGCGGACGCGCGGCCAGGCAAGACGCCTTTCATCTTCTCGGTCGACGCCAGGGGACGTTTGGCGCGCTTTAGCGTATCCGGGGCCATCATCGCGCTGGTCGAGGAGCGGCGGGCCAACTGGCAGACGCTGCAATACCTCGCCGGTTTCGACGTGCAACGCCTGGATGCGGACTACCGCGCCGCCATCGACGCCTTGCAGACGGAAGTCAGGCAATCGGTCGAACAGCACGACAATTCGCTGGACGCCATCGCCCGCGCCATGTCTGATTTGGCTGCGTCAAGCAAAGCGCCCGTTACCGGTTTCGTGAAATCGATTCCGATTGTATCGACGGGCGGGGCTGCCGCGCCAGCGGCGGCGGAAGCGGCGACTGCCGTTGCCGACGCCGACGCGCTGGTGAGCATCGAGGATTCGACCAGGTGCACCAATTGCCGAACCTGCTATCAGGACATCCCCGAACTGTTCGAGAAGTCGCGTATCGTCGTCAATGGCGAGGCCCGTGAAGCGGCGCGGCTGATTCCCGGCGTGCTTGAGCGCGTGAGCGCCACGCCCGAGCTCAAGGCCCGCATCAAGCGGGTGTCGGCCAACTGCGACGCGGAGATCATAAAATGAGCACACCAGGGACCCGACAATTCAGTCAGGACGACCTGCGGCGCTATCTGGACGCCAGCAATGCGCTGGAGAGTTCGCGTTCGCAGGTCGAGGCGCTGCAACAGACGAGCGCCGTCGAAACCTTCAACCGGCAGTTGGACCTCCTGCGCCGGCGCTTGCTCGACGAACCGCAGGCTTTCCGCGACATGTTCATCTCCGACGGCATGTCCGCCGTGGTCGCCGAATTCCGGCAAGAAGATCTGTCCGCCGATTTTATTCACACTTTCTGGGATTTGCTGCTGCGCGACGACGACACGAGCAAGATTCTCATGCGTTTCGTCTGGGGCGTGCCGCTGGGTTTGAAGCGCAAGTTCATCCGGGCGCTGGACAAGCATCTTTCGGAACGCTATCCGCTGTTCAAGGGTCTGTCGGAGAACTGGCCGGCGGAAAGCTATATTCCGCCGTACATCCGCTCGCCCGAGGAACGCTCGAACGACTTCGAGCTGGTCAACCAGGGTTATCTCGGTTACATGAACCTCGGCTATTCGACGCGCGAAGTAGACCTCCTCGTCTGGCTCGAAGTGCTGCGCGACAAGCAGTGTGAGGAGCGGCCCTGCGAGATTGGCCTGTGCGTGGAAGGCAAACCCGAGCCAAAGGGCGGCTGCCCGGTCAAAATCCATATCCCGGAAGCGCTGGAACTGCTTGGCAACGGGCGTTTCCGCGAGGCGATGGAATTGATTGAAGGCTGCAATCCGCTGCCTAACGTCACCGGCCGCGTTTGCCCGCAGGAACTCCAATGCCAGGGCGTCTGCGCGCAGTCCAAGCAGCCGATCGAGATCGGGCAGGTCGAATGGTTTTTGCCGCAGCGCAGCAAAATCGTCGATCCGGACGGTTTTGCGCGTCGCGTCGCCGGCTTCCCGAACCCGTGGGAGAGCGCCGAAAAGCCGCCGATTGCCGTTGTCGGCTCCGGCCCCGCCGGTTTAATCAATGCCTATCTGCTGGCCGCCGAAGGTTTCCCGGTCACCATTTTTGAAGCTTTCCACGCGCTCGGCGGCGTGCTGCGCTACGGCATTCCCGAGTTCCGTCTGCCCAATGAACTGATTGACGATGTGGTCGCCAAAATCAAGCTGCTCGGCGGCAAGTTCGTCAACAACTTCGTCGTCGGCAAGACGGCGACCTTGCAGGACATCAGGGACGCCGGCTTCTGGAAAATCTTTGTCGGCAGCGGCGCTGGTCTGCCGCGTTTCCTGAACGTGCCGGGCGAACATCTGCTCAACGTGATGTCGGCCAACGAGTTCCTGACCCGTGTAAATCTGATGCAAGGTCTGCGCGAGGATTACGAAACGCCCTTGCCGGAAACCAAAGACAAGGAAATCCTGATCATCGGCGGCGGCAACACCGCGATGGACGCGGCGCGCACCTCGCGGCGTCTGGGCGGCAAGGTGACCATCGTCTATCGCCGCACGCGCAGCGAAATGCCGGCGCGCGTGGAAGAACTGCACCATGCGCTGGAAGAGGGCATCGCCCTGAAAGTGCTGCGTTCGCCGCAAGAGTTCGTGGGCGACGACAAGACGCATTTCGTCACCGGCGCGGTGCTGGAAGTGATGGCCCTGGGCGAACCCGACGCCTCGGGTCGCCGCAGCCCCATCGCCACCGGCGAGACGGAGCTGATGAAGGCCGATCTGGTCATTATGGCGCTCGGCAATGACCCGAACCCGATTATCAAGGATTCGGAACCGCGCCTGAAAATCAGCAAACGGGGCAGCATCGACCTCGGCGTGAAGGGTTCGCAAAAAACCTCGCTCGACGGCATCTATTCCGGCGGCGACGCCGCGCGCGGCGGCTCCACGGCCATCCGCGCGGCCGGCGACGGTCAGGCGGCGGCGCGTGAAATCGTCGGCGACATCGACATCGCGCCCGAAAATATCAGCCGCATGGTCGCGCAGGCCGGGAATTACTCGCGTCTGGCCGCCTCGCCGCAGACGATTCTGGAAAGAATCGAACTCACGCCGGGCATCGTCGAACTCATCGTGCATGCGCCGATGATTGCCCGCGCCGCGCGAGCCGGGCAGTTCGTGCGCGTTCTCGCCTGGCCGGACGGCGAGCTGATTCCCCTGACGCTGGCCGACTGGGACGTCAAGGCTGGTACCATCTGCCTCGTCGTGCAGGGCATGGGCACCAGCAGCATCGGCATCAACAAGATGAAAGTCGGCGACGCCTTCACCGGCATCGCCGGACCGCTGGGACAGCCGAGCGACCTGCATCATTTCGACCCGAAGAAACAGACCGTGGTGTTTACCGCCGGCGGCGTGGGCCTGCCGCCGGTCTATCCGATTGCGCGCGAACATTTGCGCATGGGCAATCACGTCACCCTGATTGCCGGCTTCCGCAACGCCGACCTCCTGTTCTGGACCAGGGAGAACGAGCGCGTCGGCAAGTTGCAGGCCGAATTCGGCGACCAGCTCGACGTGATTTACACCAGTAACGACGGCAGTTTCGGCATCAAAGGCTTCGTTTCCACGCCGCTTGAGGAAATGCTCAAGAAGGGCAAGAAAAACAAGGGCCGCAGCATCGCCGAAATCGTCACCATCGGCCCGCCCCTGATGATGCGCGCGGTCAGCGACCTGACGCGCCCTTACGGCGTGAAGACCGTCGCCAGCCTCAACTCCATCATGGTCGACGCCACGGGCATGTGCGGCGCGTGCATGGTGCCGGTCAATCTCGACGGCAAACTGGTGCGCAAACACGCCTGCATCGACGGCCCCGAAATCGACGCCCACCTCATCGACTGGGACAAGTTCCTCCCGCGCTTCAACCTGTTCAAGTCGCAGGAAGCGGTCAGTAAGGTGAAGCACGGGCTGTAACAGACAGTTTGGAGAATCTTGCGAAGGGGCGGGCGACCGCCCCTTCTTTATTGCTGACGCATTTTCGAAACGAGAATTTATTCGGGCACGCCTCTATTTCCTTCTGTTTTCGTCCTGTTTTTGATACTTCGCAGTTTGCTGTAGTGTTGTTCGCTTTCTTTGTCCGGCTTGTCCAGTGTCTTGAAGAACTCGGACGGCTGCATTTGCAGCGTGGCAATGATTTTCTCGACATTGACAAGGGCGATGTTGCGCTCGCCACGCTCCACGCCCCCCATGTAGCTGCGGTCAATCCCACATTCATCGGCGAAAGCTTCTTGTGAAAAGCCTTTGTCCTTGCGGTAGCGGCGCACGGCCGCGCCAAAAGCCAAGAGGATGGATTTGCGTTCTTCAAGCGGAGGAGGGATACGAGCCATACTTACTATGATTCTGCTTGACGGGCTAAATATCCACGGTTTATTATTACGCGGTATATAAAGATACGGTTTATAAGCATCTTTATATAAAGATGAGTAATTGCTGGCATAAACCCACCACTTCGAGGAAGGAAGATTCAATGTCACAAGATTCAATGTCACACATTCGAGGTCCATTGACATGGAAGGCTGAAGGCGTTTTTCACAGGGCGTGGAAAGAACCATCTACTGAACCTATCAAGCTCGTTCTTGAACTTGTGGACGGGACAAAACGCGCTATGAAACTTGACTGGAAAGAAGCCGCCATCACTGAGCAAAAAATATTAGCGTTGAGACCGGGGGTACGGATTCGGCTTGCGACTTGGGGTAATTGGAGTCCTGATGAATGGTTCTGCGATGTTGAAGAAGTCAAGTGAGGGAGGACAGATGCGCACACAATGGATTTATGTTCTAGTAGCCGCTGTTGCCTTGTCGCTGTCAATGAGTGTATCTGCGGGACCATCAGCGGATAGTATATATGGAGCAGAAATGTCGCCTGCCAAATGCCTAAAAATTGCTGAGCAAGCCATTTTGTCCATTCTTCGTGATCCAGATTCAGCGCAGTTTAAGCGTGACGGCGGTCCGTGTAGAAAAGGCTCCGCAGCAGTTTTTAAAGTTGGAGTTTACAAAGAAGAGTCAGGCTACAAACAATTTGGAAAGGTCAATGCCAAGAACAGTTATGGAGGATATGTAGGATTTAAGGAGTACGCTGTCCTAATCAGGAATGACGTTGCGATTTATGCATGCATTGATAATGACGATACATCCATTTGCAGAACAATGATTTGGCCATAGGTTGGGTAGGCGAAGCGGGAAAATAGGGGACGGAAAATAGGGGACGCGGAAAATAGGGGACGTACCACGAATAATTTCCTAGCCTAGCGCATAGGTTGGCGGTGAGCGAAGCGAACCCCAACATTGCATCGCTTCACTCAGCCCAACCTATGCGGGCTGAGCAGAAGCGGGGAAGCAGTTCGCTGCCAACCGCCTATTCGGTATAGTTCTTCAAAAACTCTTCGGGCGTAACGGCTGCGACCTCCGAGCCCGCGTAGTCCTTGACGTTGCGCGTCACAATGTATTCCGCGCCGACATATTTTGCGCATTCCGCTTGCAGACAGTCCTCAAAGTCGGCGAAATCTTCCTTGTGAATGGCGGCAAGGATTTTTTCTTCGTTAAGCTCGACGACGCCGAAAAGCATACACAGACCAAGAAGCAGTTTACGCCTTCGTTCATCGGGAAACGCGTGGCGCAGGATATAGAAAACTATGCGCCGCAATATACCCGTCAAAACGCTCATCGGAAGCCAGGGCGAAAATCTTCTCCGCTTCTGCGATATACGGTTCGCGGCGGATAAGGTAATCAATGATGACGTTTGTATCAATGAGAACCGTATTTCTCATCAAGCGCCTCCATGAGTTTGTTTTTATAATCGAAGTCGGCGGGAAGCGATCCTTTGAATTGTTTCAGGATTTCGTAAGCTTCCTTTTTTTTGTTCGCATAAACCGTGGCTGCCGAGTCTGTGGATATTGACGCGCGTTTCCTGCCGATTTCAAACAGTACGAACTCGCGCACCGTATGGAGCGCCGACTCCGGCAATGTCGAAATATCCTTTATCAATTGTTCTCTGATAGTCATGAAAAAGCTCCTTTTACGCAAACCCAGGCCGCATTTCAGCTCTCAGCGATGACGCGGTTGCCGAGGTTGATTCCGGGGAAATTATACAATGAGCTTGCGTAGGGCGGAAAAGCGTAGCGCCTTCCGCCGAATGGATCCACCGTAGCCATGCCCGCTTATCGTCGTGATAGACGGCGAAGTTTATCCGGCGAATTGGGCAGCCTGCTTGCCGAAATGCAAACGTGAGGGCAGGATGCGCAGACATTTGCATTCGGCGGAAGGCGCTGCGCTTTTCCGCCCTACACGGACTCCGAAACCGCCGTTGTTGTTCGGCGCGTTCTTCGAGCCGCCCTACCTTCCGCGGAAAATAAGGGACGTACCACGAATAAATTCTTGGCGCATAGGTTGACGGTGAGCGAAGCGAACCCCAACATTGGGATAACTCATTGGCTGCTGCGTTGAGTATCGTTCCACTCAGCCCAAGCTATGCGGGCTTAACACAGCCGCCATTTCTTACCGCGTCATTCCCGCGAAGGCGGGAATCCAGTATGTTCTCACCAGCCAGAATGGCTGCAAATTAAAAATGGCGACGCGTTGCGTCGGAGAGACGATTCCGGATTCCCGCCTTCGCGGGAATGACGATGAGATTGTCTCTTTTTGACTCGAAAACACTTCTATCACTTCACGGCGCCAATCTGTTCCGGGGTCTTTTGTTTACCTTCAGAGCCTAGCCATGAACTTCGCGGTGTCGATGATAAAGCGCTCGTGCCGCCCCCGGCCGATTTCGCCTTTTTCATCCTCGGCCAGCACCTCGAAGACCAGACGCCGCCGGTCGACCTCCGCCAGCAGGGAAGTGCAGATGATCGTCCCGCCCACGGGCGTGGCCCGGCTGTGGCTGATGTCCAGCTTGATGCCCACGGTACCGAAGCCGTCGGGTAGAAAAGCCAGCACCGAATTCAGGCAGGTCTTTTCCATCAGGGCGACCATGGCCGGCGTGGCGAAAACTTCCACCAGACCGCTACCGTAACGGGCAGCCGTATCCTCGGGCCGGACGGTCAATACTTCCCGGCCACGCGCTCCGGGGTCAATCTGAATTTCCATAAGAACACCTCTTTCCATCCTGAAAACCGTTATTCAAGCACGACGAACACAACAAAAACCAGATGTAATCCCCATGTAACAATTATTTTTCTCTATGTTCCAACCTTCACCACCGGCATCTTTTCTGCAAGCGGGCGAGGGGAGTCCGCGTAGAGTGGAAAAGCGTAGCGCCTTCCGCCGAATGGCTTTGCTTGCTGGACGTATACCGAAGCGTTGGGGAAAGCCATTGGCGTAGTGCATTGCAGACAAGAGAACGGGAATGCACAGCTATTCATTCGGCGGAAGGCGCTACGCTTTTCCGCCCTACATTTCATCGAGTACGAAATTATCCGAACATAAAAAGGATTTTGACAAGCCATGTATCCAGCAGTATCGTTCCTTTTGCAACAATCAGGGTATATAAGAAACGTTGCTTTTCTTTTTGTGAACTATCCAAAATCCACTATTCAAGGAGGTTCAAAATGTCTACACAGGGTGGTTTCATTGCGGTCGCGCTGTTTGCAGGCGCGTTGATTGCAACAAGTCCGGTATCCGCCGCTGATCCGAAAGTTTCTATCGAAAGGCCGACCTACAAATACACGCTGGTCGATACCTTCGAAGTCAAGGGGCGCCAGGGAGTCGTCAGCGATGGGGAATACTATTACGTGAGCGGGAGTAAAGGGCTGTACAAGTACGACAGGCTGGGGAATCTTATTCAATCCAACGAAACGCCGTTCGAAGGCTATCCGATTCTCGTCAATCATATCGGCGGCATTGATGTGTTCAACGGAGAAATCTTTGTCAGCGCGGAGAATTTCATGGACGGCGTGGGCAAGGACATTCAGATTGGCATTCATGACGCCAATACCCTGAAACTCAAACGAGCCTTCGCTTTTGAACCGTCCAGCGGACAGGAAGAGGTTTCCGGCATCTGCGTGGATACCGACAAGCGTACTGTCTGGATGACGTCCTGGGTTGGCGAGGAGAGCGGGCGATACATCTACGAATACAGCCTCGATACCGGAAAATACCTGCGTAAGGTTCATCTACAGCCCGTTCCGCAGTGGATACAGGGTATTCACTACTACAAAGGCAAGTTGTACGTCACGGCGGATGACGGTACCGCGGATCTGGATGAACCCGATAACCTTTATCGCGTCGAGGTTACCGACAAGTCCTACGCTCCCGTGATCAGGGAAAAAGTGTTTACCGAAGTCAAGCGCCAGGGAGAAATCGAAGCGGGTGGCGTCGATCCGAAGACGGGAGAGTTGCTTGTCCTCTTCAACCGTGGATCGCGAATCGTTCTGGGGATGGTCAAGGGATTCTATCCTGGCTATGACCGGGAGATTTCCGAGGTCTATCGCTTCAAGATGGAACCGACCAGAAAAGAGAGAGGAGCGAAGAAGGCGAAGAAACAGTAGATCGGACTAAGGGGGACGACCCGACGGGCCGTTCCCTTACAAGCCAGATATTGGTTTTGCGGTATGTGCTCGACACGCCTTGCAGGCACTTTTCCTAGAAATTCATCTGGAAGTCGATTTCGTCCAACCTGGTGCGCAACTGTTCAAACTTGTCTTCGGGTGCCTTGACCAGAGGCGGCCGGACTTCCGCCCATTGGGGATCATGGCGCTTCCAGCCGATAACGGCCTTCATCGAGGCAATCAAGGGAATCATTTCGAAGGTCCGGCGAATCTCGGTGACCCGAGCCTGACGGGCGTCGGCATCGGCCGCTTGCCAGTTCTGATAGAGCTCATAAATCATGGCCGGATTGACGTTCCCTGTGGCGCTGATACAACCTGTCCCGCCAGCGCGCATCGTTTGCAGCAGGAAAGGATCGCTGCCGCAGAAAACATCAAAGCCCGATGGCTGGAAGTTTTTGAGCAGCATTTCCGTATTGTTCCAGTCGCCCGAGCTGTCCTTGATTCCGGCGATCGTTCCCGGATATTCCTTCAGCAATCGCTCTATCAAGTTGGCGGTGATCGGAATCTGCGCCACAGGGGGGATGTGGTAGAGATAAATGCGCAGATTCGGGCTGCCAACCCGCTGAATCACTTCCGAGTAGGAGCGGAAAAGACCCTCGTCCGAAACACCTTTGTAGTAGAACGGCGGAAGCATCAGGACTCCCGCGCAACCCGCAACCACCGCGTGTTTCGTCAGTTCTACCGTATCCGTCAATGAACAGCAGCCTGTGCCCGGCATCATTTTTGCCGGAGACACGCCAGCGAGCAGCAAGGCTTCCAGCAGGAACTTGCGCTCACCCACGCTCAACGAGTTTGCTTCGGAGTTGGTTCCAAAAACAGCCAAGCCTGCGTTCTGTGAGACCAGCCATTTACAGTGCTCCACAAAACGCCGGGGATCAGGCGATAAGTCTTCTTTGAATGGTGTTACGACGGGGGACAAAATTCCACGATGTTTCGGAAACATAAGCGTGTTCTCCTGATTAGATTTGACTTGTAATTCCCTGATTTCCGGGAGTGGGATATTTTATTACTCAAATCGCTGCCTTCACCACTCGCATTCGTGCCATAGCATTGCGGCCCGATTTACACTGAAGATAATCTTGGCATGCGATACACCACAGTGGTCAGCTTTCAGCCCACTGTATTAACTGGCTTTCCTTCGATAAAGGAGCTGAGGTTGTTTTCAGCGATGTCCATAAGCCGCTTACGACTCTCTTTTGGAGCCCATGAAATATGCGGCGTTATGAAACAGTTCTTTGCCGTGAGGAGCGGATTATTCCCCTTTATTGGCTCGGTGGACACGACATCGAGGCCGGCGGCATAGACCTTGCCGGAATTGAGAGCATCGGCAAGATCCTGCTCGACGACCAAGGGACCCCGCGAGTTGTTCAATAAAATGACGCCATCTTTCATCCTGGCGATATTTTTCTTATTGATGATTCCTTGTGTGGTGGGGAAGAGCGGGCAGTGCAGGGCAATGACATCCGAGCTGGCAAAAAGATCGTCAAGACTGACGTAGCTGGCGATCAGTTTGCCTTTTTCGTTCTGGATTTCGTCAAACGCGATAACTTTCATCCCCAGCGCTTTGGCGATCCTTCCGGTTGCCTGACCGATACGGCCAAACCCGATGATGCCCAGGGTTTTGCCAGCAAGTTCAATGAGAGGGTAGTCCCAGAAACACCAGTCAATATTCTTTTCCCACCGACCCTCATGCACCGCCTTGTCATGATGCCCGACACGGTTGCATATTTCCAGAAGCATGGCGATGGCGAATTGAGCGACCGCATCGGTCCCATACGATGGAATATTCGTTACGGTGATCCCTTTTTCTTTCGCCGCGACGATATCCACGACATTGTAACCAGTGGATAGCAAACCAACATATTTGGTGTTGGGGCATTTATCCATGGTTTCCCTGGTCACAGGGGTTTTATTGACTATAACTACTTCCGCGTCGCCAATCCGCGCAACTATTTCATCTGCCGGAGTGCGGTCATATACCATCAAGTCGCCGAAGGCTTTGAAACCATCCCAGCTAAGATCGCCAGGGTTCTCGGTGTAGCCGTCAAGGATTACAATTTTCAT
>BNUC01000070.1 GCA_025997075.1 Betaproteobacteria bacterium
AATTGGTGCGGCCATTGCGCGGCGGTCCAAAGACAGCGGCGACGTTGGTATTCTGATCGAGCGTGGTGTCATGCATGACCACCAGAACACCGTCACTGGTGGTTTGCAGATCGGGTTCGATGTAATCGACTCTCATCTTGATCGCCAGTTCGTAGGCGGCAAACGTATGCTCGGGCAGATAGCCGCTGGCGCCCCGGTGAGAAGTTATCTGCGGGCCATCGGTGACGAATTTGTTGTTGGGCACATTGAACTGGTCACGCGCCAACACCGCCAGATCAGGATAGTTGCTGAACATGCCGTCCATGCCGATATCGAGATATTCGCGATATTCCTTTTGCGCCGCGATGGCATCAACCTTGGAATAGGTCCAGCTATGCACCTTCAAGCCGGCGGCATGCGCCTGGTCGATGAACTCGCGTGTTACAGGATAGGTCGGATAACCGATGACCACGCTGACGCCGGCGGCGAACTTCGCCACCTCGCTCAGATCAAGCAATGTGACGGTGGCGCCCATGACTCCCAATTTGGCGACACTGCCTTCCATGATCGCCGCGCCCAGCACGATCTGCGGTATGTTCGTGCCCTGCGCCTTCTGTTTTTCATGCAGGTTGCGTATCGTTTCATCGCTGAACGACTGGATAATCACTGGAACATCGGCGCTGTTGTTCAAGCCCTTGGCGCCAAGAGTGGCCAGAATGCCATCTTCCATGGCCGGGTCCGCCTGTTTGGCTTCTGGATAGATGCCGATCGGACGACCATACTTCGTGCTCTGTTCCTTGGCGAAATCGATCACTTCCTCAAAAGTCGGAATCTTGAACGGATCAGCCGAGCTCGGCGTGAAGCCGGGATAAGTGGTTTTTGACGTGCCGCCCGCTGGAGGAACGACAGTCAGCGTCTTGAGTTCGGCCAGGGTGAAATCGCTGACGGGGTAATCGTTATGGCCATTACGCTTGGCGAAAAGATCGGCGACATTGGTGGTACGGTCGAGCGTATCGTCATGCATGGCGACCAGATGACCATCACTGGTGAATTGCAGATCGGGCTCGATGTAATCGACGTTCATCTTGATCGCCAGTTCATAGGCGGCGAACGTATGTTCCGGCAGATAACCGCTGGCGCCCCGGTGAGAAATCACTATGGGCTTGCCAACAGGCAAAAGATTGGGCGGGTCGACGCTCGGTGGGACAGGCGGGGTCGACGAGTGATGACTGCTGCCGCCACCACCACATGCGGACAGCACGAGAGCTGTCAGCGACAGCATTAAAAGTTTCCTGTAATTCATATGGACCTCCAAAGTAGGGATGCTTCCTGGGTGCTTTTGTTGGCGCGCATTCAATATTCCTCAGCCGTGCGCGACGAAGAGATTTTAATCGCTGAATATGAAAAAACTGTGTCAGTTTTTAATCGGTGTTGACAGCAAGTTCATGATCGCTCAAAGCCCGCGTGGAAAGCCGCGTAGGGCGTAGCCCGGAGCGGATTTGAAATCGCCGGTTTCAATCCGGACGCCACGACCTGGGATCCGCTCGGCGTTGGCTTTCCTCCGGGAGCACAGCAGCTCCGACAGGTGGGGTAGGGCGGTACTCCGAAACTCGCGTCCTACTCCTTCCTCACCCCCAGCCACACCATCGCGCGAATAAAAAACTCCGGCACGACGCTGAAGATGTAAATCGTCACCACGCCATGCACCACCGCCGTCAGCAAAAACAGCGCGGGAATGCCGAAGCCCTTGCCCAGGAAAACGCTGGCGGCGAGTGCGCCCGCGACCATGAACAGGGCGTTGAGGATGTTGTTGGCGGCGATGATTCGCGCGCGGCAGGCCACGGGGCTGCGTTGCTGCACGAGGGCATAGAGCGGCACGCAATAGAGGCCGCCGAAACCGCCCAGCAACAGCAGATCGAAGAGGATACGCCAGGTGGCGGCGTTGTGCAGCAGCACGGAAAGCGGCTGGATATCGCCTGCGATTTGTGCGGGCGAGGCCAGCGCCAGATCGAGCCCGAACAGCGTCATGCCGAGCGCGCCGATCGGCACCAGCCCCGGTTCCACCTGTTTGCCGCGCCGCCGTGTGAGTTTTTCGCAAAAAAGCGAACCCGCGCCGATGCCAACGGAAAATACCGCCAGCAACACGGTCACCATGCTTTCGCCGCCGCCGAGCACCGACTTGGTATAAGCCGGAAACTGCGCCAGCAGCAACGCGCCGTAAAGCCAGAACCATGAAATCGCCAGGATGGAAAGAAATACGCTGTGTTCCTGGCGCGCAAAACCGATGCAGCGCCACGACTCCGCGAGGGGATTGGCCGCGATCCGCAATGTCGGTTCGGGCGGGGGCGCGGCGGGAATGCAGCGGCTCGTCAGGAAACCAGCCACCGCGACCGTCAGGCAGATTACGCAAATCCACACGACGCCGCCGTCGAGCCCGGCGAGCAGGCCGCCGGTGAGCGTACCGATCAGAACGGAGACGAAGGTGCCGGCTTCCACCAGCGCATTGCCGCCCACGAGTTCGTTGGGGCGTAGATGCTGCGGCAGAATCGCGTATTTCACCGGGCCGAACAGGGTGGATTGCAGCCCGAGCAGAAAAAGCGCCGTCAGCAACACCGCCAGGCTCTGCAACCAGAAACCGAAGGCCGCCAGCAGGATAATGACGATTTCCAGCACCTTGGACAGCTTTGCCAGCCAGGCTTTGTCGAATTTGTCCGCCAGTTGCCCGGCGGTGGAGGAAAAGAGGAAAAACGGCAGAATGAACAGCCCCGCCGCGAGGTTGGCGAGCACTTCCAGTTTCATGTCCGTCCAGGACGCGGCGCGAAAGGCGAGCAGTACCACCAGGGCATTTTTATAGGCGTTGTCGTTGAACGCACCCAAAAACTGGGTGACGAACAGGGGCCAGAAGCGGCGCGTGCCAAACAGGGCGAACTGGGAATGTTGAATCTCTCCATCGGGAGAGGTGGTTTTATCGTTCATCGTAAAACTAACTCCGGTTGAAACCCCGCCCTTCAGGGCGGTGGGAGCCCTACCCCGGCCTGAAGGCCGGGGTTTCGGCGACCGTTTTGGGAGGGGATGCAAACCCCTTCCAAAACATGTTAGACCGACAGACCTGAAGGCCTGTCGCTAATTTCTTGCTCTTGCTTTTTCGCCGTGTCCGCCGTGTCGCTGTGGTTAAACTGAGGTTTTCAGATAGGCCGAGAGGCGCGGGAGGTCGCGGGCAATGAAACTGGAAAAAGCAGTTAACCACGGCGACACGGCGAGCACGGCGAAAAGCAAAGGAATCTGTTTTTTGCTTTTGCCTTTCTCCACGCCCTCCGTGGTAAAAAATCCTTTTTCATCGGTTCTCGAAAAAAGCTCGGGTGGCAAAAACCTTGGCGGGAAACGTTTTGCCTTTCCAGTTCAGGGCGCGTTTCAGGGCCAGATCGAAATAGAGCGGATTGTGTTCGCGCAAGGTTTCCAGGTCGGCGACGGCTTCTGGGGGTAACAGGCCGCTGGAAGCCAGCGCGCCGGGAGAAACCAGCGGCAGGATGCCCGGCAAGGGGTAATCGGAGCCGTTGAGCAGGCGCTCATGCCAGTCGTCGCGCTCAAGCAGCGCGCGGATGACTTCCGGCTTGCGGTTGCGCAGCACGATGGCGGAGATGTCGCCGAACAGGCGGCCTTGCCATTCCGGGGTTTCCATCAGTCGGGTAAACAACTCGAAACTCGTGCGTTTTCCGCCGTGCTGGTCGAGATCTTCGTCATCACCGACCGTGGCGCAATGCGCTACCACCACCCGTACTCCCGCTTCCAGCGCCCGGCGCAGTTTCAGCGGGTTGCCGAAATATTCCATGCTTGCGCTTTGTGCGGCTTTTTCCGCGCCGCAATGGCTGATCAGCGGCAGGCGCAGGCGGGCCATCGCGGCAAAAAAAGCGTCGCAATGTCTGGATGACGGATCGATGTTCTGCGCCGCCGGCAGCCATTTCACCGCCCGCGCGCCCTGCGCGGCGGCGGCTTCGAGCCGATCCACCGCGTCGGCGCGATAAGGGTGGATCGAGGCGACCCACTCGAATACGTCGGGGTGCGCCGCCGCCATCCGGCGGGCATAATCGTCCGGCACGTAAAAGGTGCTCATCCCGGGCGTCGCCTGCCCCTTGTCGTCGTGATACCAGTCGAAGGCGAAAAGCATCATCTTGAAACCCGGCTGCATGTTTTTCGCCAGGACGGCGAGACGGCGCACATAGTTTTCATCCACGGTTCCGGGTTCGGTCGAAACGCAGCCGCCGTTCATATAGAACAGGCGCTGGGCGTAAAGCACCGGATGCCACAGGCTCTGAAGGCGCGGCCCGACCATGAGGCCATTGCTGCTGTCGCCGATGCCGGCCAGATGCACATGGCAGTCCCAGACCTGCGCGGGATCGAGGCCCTGCCAGACCTTGGCGAGCCAGGGGCTGTCCATCAGGGCATCCAGCGCGGGATCGCGGCAGGGGTTGATAAGAAAAGGCTTGCGCGCGTGGACAGCGCTCGTCACGCCTGCCGCCCCGGCCGCCAGCACCCCGGCCGTCGCGAGAAAACGCCGTCGGGAAACATTCATCCCGAAGAAATTCCTGCCGCTCATTTTTCAGATTCCCTCGGCCATGCGCTTCAAAGTCACATAGTCGGTCTTGCCCGTACCGAGCAGCGGCAGTTCCTTCACCACAACGATTTTTTTCGGCACCGCCAGTTCGGGCATACCGAGTTGCTGCGCGGTTTTTTGCAGCGCGGCGCGATCGAGTCCGGCATCGGTGGTGAACAGCACCAGCGCCTCGCCCTTGCTCGCGTCGGGTTGGCTGGAGGAGGCGTGTTGTGCGCCAGGCGAAGCGGCATGCGCCAATTTTTCCACCGCTTCGAGACTGACCATTTCGCCCGCGACCTTGGCAAAGCGCTTGACCCGCCCGACGATGCGCACAAAGCCATCGTCGTCGACCTCGACGATATCGCCGGTCTCATACCAGCCCGGCCCCTTGTCCGAGGTCAGCGTTTGCAGCACGCCGGGATTGTCCGCCTTGAGGTAGCCGCTCATCACATTGGGGCCACGCACATACAACAGCCCGCCGCGCTCGATGCCGGGCACCGCCTGCAACTGGTATTCGATGCCGGGGAGAAACTGCCCCACCGTGCCGCTGCGAAAAGCCATCGGCGTATTCACCGCGATCACCGGCGCGGTTTCGGTCGCGCCATAACCTTCGAGAATGCGGATGCCGAATTTTTCGAACCACTGGTCGCGCACCGTCTCGGCAAGTTTTTCCGCGCCGGCGACCACATAACGCAAGCGATAAAAATCATAGGGGTGGGCGAAACGGGCGTAATTGCCGAGGAAGGTGCTGGTGCCGAACAATACCGTGCAGCCGCGATCATAGGCCAGTTCCGGGATCACCCGGTAATGCAGCGGCGAGGGATAAAGAAAGCAGCTCGCGCCGGAAAGCACCGGCAGCAAGCTTCCCGCCGTCAAGCCGAAGGAGTGGAAAATCGGCAGCACGTTGAGTACGCGGTCATCACTGGAGAAGTCGACGATCGCGCGGATCTGGGCGATGTTGGAGAGAATCGCCCGGTGCGAGAGCACCACGCCCTTGGGTTTGCCCTCGGAGCCGGAAGTGAACAGCACCACCGCCGCGTCCTCGGGGCTGGCCTCGACTTCCACCTGCCGGGGAAACCATACGGCCCAGGCCATCAGCCAGAGCTTGTCGAGGAAACTCATCTGCTCGCGCAAGTCTTCGAGATAAACGACACGATCCAGACCCTGCAAGGCGGCGAGTTTATCGGCGAGCTTGGCCTGTTCGACAAAAGCGCGCGAGGTGATCAGCGTGCGGATCTCCGCGCCCGTGCACGCCGCCTGCATGCCATCGACACCGGCGGTGTAGTTGAGCATCGCCGGTACGCGCTTCAAAGCGCTCAGTCCCAGGAAGATCGCCAGGGTCGGCATCATGTTGGGCAGCAGCAGGCCCACGCGTTCGCCGGGCTGCGTCAGGCGTCCGGCCAGGCGTCCGAGCACCAGCGCCGCTTTCAGCAAATCCTGATAGGAATATTCAATCTGCTTGATGTCTTCCACCATGCGGTGACCGCGGCCATGGATCTCGATCGCGTCGCAGAGCGCCCTGTACAGCGTGTGCTGGGGCCGCGACAGCGCCATTTCCTGCATCAGACGGCGCAAGCCCTCGCCCGCCTTGTGGCGGCGCATCCGGGCGGTCTGCGCTTGCGGCATCGGCAGCGTCGTGGCCGGCAAAACGGTGAGCGTGATGCGCGGAAAAAAGCGGCGCGAACGTCCGGACAGGCGCGAAAAATAACTGCGCGACGGCCCGTCCAGGCGTACCGGCAACAGCGTCGCGCCGGTTTTCGCGGCCACGAAGGCGGGACCCTCGTAAACCTTCATCAGGCTGCCGGTCATCGTGATCCGTCCTTCCGGGAAGATCACCACCGGGCGCCCGGATTCGAGCAGGCGAACCACACGTTTCATCGCCATCGGATTACTCGGATCGACCGCCAGGTAATCGGCCATCATCCCGAGACCGATACGCCATAAAGGGCGCTTTATCACTTCGGTATGCACCACGAACACCGGGTTTTTAATCGGCAGGAACAGGCCCAGCAATATCCCGTCAAGAAAAGATTCGTGGTTGGCGATGATCAGCAAGCGCTGCTCACTGGCGGCGCTGGTCACCGCCTTTTCTATTCCCTGCACCTTGATGCGAAACAGAAGTCGCGCCAGCGCGCACAGGGAAACATGCAGAAAGGCGCGGACCGTGGTCTTCACCGGAGTTGTTGTTGTCATGATTATGAACTTCGTGATGTTGGTCAAAAAAAATCAGCAATGTTCGCGCACATAGTCGAGCGCATTGCCGAATACTTCTTCCAGCCAGGGCCGGTTGATCCAGAACCAGACTTCCTTGCCGATCTTCTCCGAGCACAGCACGTCCGCTTCGTGCAGGATTTTCAGGTGATGCGACACCGTGGAGCGCGTCAGCGTCGACACCGACGCGATCTGCCCGACGTTCAGGCGCTCGTTTTTGTCGAACAGCATCAGGATGCGCTGGCGGTGTTCATCGCCCAGAGCCGAGAAAACCCGGGCCATGGGATGCCACTCGGGGGGGATGGATCGGGTGTAGTCGTGTTTCATAACGATAATCTTAGTTATATCGTTATGTTGTGTCAACCCTTTTGCACTCTTTTGCGCAGAGTTCAGGTTTTAGCACATTTATACGAGGGAGAAGACTTGAAAGCCAGGGTGATCGCATATGGCGCGAAACCAGCCCCCGTCATTCCGGCGAAAGCCGGAATGACGGGGGTAGGACGGGTGTGGGTTGAAAAAGCCGAAGCGCATCCTGACTGATTCCACGCCTATGCGATTGCCCTAGAGTGTGCACTTTTACCGCAAAGCCCGACCGTTTCCATGCTATTTTTCGGAACAAGATTTCCGTAAGGTTTTCGCCGTGTCGCCGTGGTTAAAAAACATCCTTCAACTAATCATGCCCGTTTTCGCCTATAAAGCCCGCAACACCTCCAGTCAGCTTGTCGAGGGGATACTTGACGGCGTGACCAGCGGGGCGGTGGCGGATGTTCTGTTATTTATCAAGATTTGTCATGGTGCGCCCGGAAAAAATTCGCCTTGGTGACCTGCTCATTCAGCAGGGGCTTCTGACCGACGAGCAGTTGAAGTTCGCTCTTGACGAACAAAAACGAAGTGGCCGGAAACTGGGACGCATTATCGTCGAAAGTTCCTTCGTCACGGAAGTGGCGATTGCCCAGGCCTTGGCGCGGCAGTTGCGGGCGGAGTACATCGAACTCAAGCATTTCAATCCCCGTCCGGAACTGATCAAACTGTTGTCCGAGGCGCAGGCGCGGCGTTTTCGCGTCGTTGTGCTCGATGAAGCGGACGGCCGTCTGCGCGTCGGATTTGCCGATCCCACCGACCTGCAAGCCTATGACGAACTTGTTCGTCTGCTGCGCCGCGATATCGAACTCGCCGTCGTCGCCGAAAGCCAGTTGCTGACGCTGATTGATAACGTCTACAGTCGGACCGACGAAATCTCCGGTCTCGCCAGGGAGTTGACCGAGCATCTCGGCGATATTCCCGTCGAATTTGGAGACCTGCTCGGCGGCGCGCCCGGCGCGGAGGATGCGCCCGTCGTCAAGCTGCTGCAGACAGTTTTCGAGGAAGCCGCGCGAGCGCGCGCCTCGGACATCCATATCGAACCGCAGGAACGTTTCCTGCGCGTGCGTTTCCGCATCGACGGCGTGCTGCACGTGCAGATGGAAGCCGACGTCAAGATCGCTTCCGCCCTGGCCTTGCGCCTGAAGCTGTTGTCCGGTCTCGATATCTCCGAAAAGCGTCTGCCGCAAGACGGCCGTTTTGCCATCAAAGTGCGCGACACGACGATCGATGTGCGTTTATCGACGATGCCGACGCAGTACGGCGAATCGGTGGTCATGCGCCTGCTCAACCAGAATACCGGCCTGCTCGGCCTGGACCGCTTGAACATGCCGGCGCATGTGCTCGAACGCCTGCGTCACGCGGTGCGCCGTCCGAGCGGCATGGTGCTGGTGACCGGCCCGACCGGCAGCGGCAAGACGACGACGCTCTACGCCGCGCTGGCCGAGCTCAACACCACCGAGAAAAAGATCATCACCGTCGAGGACCCGGTCGAATACCGTCTGCCCGGCATCAACCAGGTGCAGGTGCATGACAAGATCGATCTGAGCTTCGAGCGCGTATTGCGCGCGGCCTTGCGGCAGGATCCGGACATCGTTCTGGTCGGCGAAATGCGCGACCAGACCACCGCCGAAATCGGCATGCGCGCGGCCATCACCGGCCACATGGTGCTATCGACGCTGCATACCAACGATGTCATCTCGACGCCGATACGCCTGCTCGACATGGGCGTGCCGCGCTACATGGTGGCCTTGTCGTTGCAACTGGTGCTGGCCCAGCGCCTGGTGCGCGTGATCTGCCGGAACTGCGTCGAACCGTATACGCCGGAAGCGCACGAGCGGGAATGGTTGCGTTTCGAGCTTGGCGATACCGTCGATGAGCGCCGCTATTCGCACGGACGCGGTTGCATCCATTGCAGCGGGACCGGCTATCAGGGCCGGACGGGGGTATACGAAATGCTGGAAATGAACGAGGCGGTCATCGAAGGTCTCAACAGCAACGACCCCGGCGTCTTCATGCAGGCCGCGCGCAAGCAGATGGCCGGCGAAACCCTCCGCCGCGACGCCATCAAGCTTGTCATCAAAGGCCGCACCACGATCGAAGAAGCCATGCGCATCAGCAATCAGTTCGAGGATTAGAGCCAGGATATTAAGCACGGAGAGTGTGGAGAAAAGCATTTTAACCACGGCGACACGGCGAGCACGGCGAAAAACATTTGCCGGACTGTCCCGATTCACTCATCACGGCTATGCTTGATGCCGCGTTCGAGGTTCATCGGGAGCTTGGGCGGCTCCACCGCCTACATGACAAGGTGTATATAATGACAATATCCGGGAAATTATCGGAAGGAGCGAAAATGAACCAACGTGAATATGCCGCAGAACAAGCGATTGCGAGTGCGTGCATTGAAGGTTTTGTACCGGATGCTGTCTCAATGGCAGATTGGGATAGGTTTGTGAAAGAAGAAATTTCAGGTGATGAACTTACCCGGCGCGTTGTTTCAAGAGCCTTGAAAAACGAGGAAATAAAGCTCAAACATGTGGCTTGACACATTGTGAGCTCTGATTCTTCATACATCGATCCAAGAACTGGTATTCAGCGGAATAAATTAGGGTTAAAGACCCAAGAAGAACTTTCCAAAGTAGAGTATCTCGTTGTCGCCAAGCGTTCTGTTGAGCTATCAGCCAATCCGGTCAATGGAAATTTTGATCTAAAACATCTCCAGGCTATTCATAAACATCAGTTTCAGGATGTTTATGATTGGGCTGGAAAGATACGCACGGTCAATATTTCAAAAGGAAATTCTCCTTTCGCCAGAACCGAATTTATAGAATCCTTCATGAAAGATGTGCACCGGCGTCTTGAAAAAGTTAATTTCCTGCGTGGCTTGGGGAAGAAAGAGTTTGTAGAAAAATTCACTGATGTTTATGGTGATATAAATGCGGCGCATCCATTTCGTGAAGGAAACGGAAGGTCTACGCGGGAATTCATGGTTCAGTTAGCGGAGCAAGCTGGATACACCTTCGATCAGTCCGTTATAAAAAATAAAGAGGCCTGGAACAAGGCTTCTGAACAGTCCGTTCATGGGCAAATGGAACCTTTGAAAACCATTTTGAACGACGCAATTCAGCCGCGCGAGCGGTAAGCGACGCGGACGGTTGCTGAAATCAGTATACGAGCAGGCATTGGCGGTTGAATTGTCTGATAGGGGGAATTGAGTTTGAGCGTCAAGTTGATGTTAGCTCGCATAGCTTGGGGTGAGTGAAACGAACCCCAACATTGGAATGGCTCATTGGCTGCTGCGTTGGGGTTCGCTTCGCTCACCCCAACCTATTCACTGTCCGGGATAATTTTGCAGTTTTCATGAGAATAAAAAAGCTTGTAATTGAGCGTGTAGGGCGGAAAAGGCCGAAGGCCGCCTTCCGCCGGATGGCTTATGCCAAAACCCCTACATCCGGCGGATAACGCTTCGCTCATCCGCCCTACGGCTTGCTGCCGGCTATCAAAAGAATGACGGGATTTTTGCGTAGGTTGGGTAAGCGAAGCGCAACCCGACAATCGTAAATAGGCGGCGCGTAGCGCCGGAAGATAAGTACCGTCGGGATGCGCCCCAACGTTAACATTTCGCGGCTTTCCCAACCTACGCCCCGCTCCCCTTCCCGCCAACGCTGATGAAGATCGCGGAGAGTGTGAATTTTTACCGATAAAGCCCGACCGTTTCCATGCTATTTTCCGCCCCCAGATTTTTCGTAAGGTTTTCGCCGTGTCCGCCGTGTCGCCGTGGTTAAAAAAACATCCTAATAATCATGCCTGTTTTCGCCTATAAAGCCCGTAACGCCTCCAGTCAGCTTGTCGAGGGGATACTTGACGCCGTGGCCGGCGGGGCGGTGGCGGATGTTCTGCTCGGGCAGGGGCTGACGCCGGTGGAGATACGCGAGACCCAGGCGCGCGCCAGCGGAGCGGGTTCCAAGGGTTCTAACGGTCCCAAGGGCTCCGGCGGGCGCATCTCCCTGTTCAGGCAAAAGGTGGGGCACATCGACCTCCTGCTGTTCAGCCGGCAGATATATACCTTGTTGAAAGCCGGCGTGCCGATTATCCGCGCGCTTTCGGGCCTGCAGGAAGCGGCGATCAACCCGGAAATGAAGCGCGTGATCGGCGACGTGCGCGAGAGCCTGGAGTCCGGGCGCGAACTGTCGCAATCGCTGGCCCGGCATCCGGGCGTCTTCTCGCCGTTCTACCTGTCGATGGTGCGTGTCGGCGAATCCACCGGGCTGCTCGAAGATATTTTCTACCGCCTGTTCGAGCATCTCGAATTCGACCGCTACATGCGCGAACAGGTCAAATCGGCGCTGCGTTACCCGATGTTCGTCGTGCTGGCCATGGCGATAGCCATCGTCGTTGTCAATCTCTTCGTCATACCGGCCTTCGCCAAGGTGTTCGCCGGTTTCGGCGCGGAACTGCCGTTCATGACCCGGATTCTGCTCGGGTTTTCGGACTTCATGAAAACCTGGTGGCCGTACATGCTGATCGGCCTGGCCGGGGCGGTCGCCACCTTCCGCGCCTGGGTGGCGACACCCGCCGGACGTCACGTCTGGGACCGTTTCTCCCTGACTATCCCGATCGCCGGAAAAATCCTGCACAAAGCGGCGCTGTCGCGTTTCGCGCGCAGTTTCGCGCTCGGCGTCAGCAGCGGCGTGCCGCTCATGCAATCGCTCTCCAACTCGGCGCAAACGGTAGGCAACTCCTACATGGCGCGCCGCATCGAAAAGATGCGCGGGAACATCGAGCGCGGCGAAAGCCTGGTGCGCGCGGCGATCGGCGCCGGCATCTTCACCCCGGTCGTGTTGCAGATGATCGGGGTGGGCGAAGAATCCGGCGCCGTCGACGACATGATGAACGAGATCGGCGACATGTACCGGCAGGAGGTCGAATACGAACTCAAGACCCTCGGCCAGCAGATCGAGCCCATCCTCATCGTGATCCTCGGCGTCATGGTGCTGATCCTGGCGCTGGGCATCTTCCTGCCGATGTGGGACCTCGGCCGGGTAGCGATCAAGCGATGAAGCTTGCAGATCATGGACACGGGCCAAGCCAGAAAATACGAATTCCCCCTGCTGGTGCTCATCCTCTGCGCTCTGGCGTGGCTGCTGTTGAACGCCCTGCAGGACATGCGCGAACAATACGAGGCCGCCGCCATGCAGGTCGAAGCTTCCGTGCTGCGCAACGAACTCCTGGATCGGCTGGCGCATCACCAATCCGTCGGGGGAGGACTGCCGGACTCGCGCAACCCGGTGGTCTGGGCCGCTTACAAACCGGAGAATTACCTCGGCGAACTGGACAATGCGCCGGCCGAGGGCAATGTCTGGTATTTCGACACCCGCCGGCAGGAACTGGCGTACCGCTACCGCTCGGGCCGCGAAGCGCGTTTCCGCCTGGTCGGCGGAGCGGCGGCAGCCGGCGCCCAGGGCGTCCTGGGCGGAATCGGCCTGTTGCGCGTGGATGTGCCGGAGGTCGTCCGATGAAAACTTTTTTAACCACGGCGACACAGCGGCACGGCGAAAAACAAAAAACGGCTTGTTTGCTTTTGCTTTTCGCCGTGCTCGCCGTGTCGCTGTGGTTAACTGCTTTTTCCAGGATGGAGATATCGTTATGAAAGCGATAGACAGGGCGTAGGTTGGGAAAGCCGCGAAGCGGCGCATCCCGACGGTACTTATCTTCCGGCGCTACGCGCCGCAAATTTACATTTGTCGGGTTGCGCTTCGCTTACCCAAGCTACGCAAAAACCCCGTCATTCTTTTGATAGCCGGCAGGGCAATCGCATGGATGCCATTGAAATGAAGCTCGCATAGCTCGCATAGGTTGGGGTGAGTGAAACGAACCCCAACATTGGAATGGCTCATTGGCTGCTGCGTTGGGGTTCGCTTCGCTCACCCCAACCTATTCGCACTATTTTCCGCAACCAGATTTTCGTAAGGTTTTCGCCGTGTCCGCCGTGTCGCCGTGGTTAAAAAAACATCCTTTATAGAGCCTGGATATTAAGCACGGAATGTGAACTTTTACCGGTAAAGCCTGACCGTTCCATGCTATTTTCCGCACCCAGATTTTCGTAAGGTTTTCGCCGTGTCGCCGTGGTTAACTGCTTTAAAAAAATAGCTAAAGAAACGGATATCGTTATGAAAGCGATGGACAGCCAATACAGGACAGCGCAACGGGGGTTCACCCTGATCGAACTGATCGTCGTGGTGATCATTCTCGGCATTCTGGCCGCCGTGGCCCTGCCGCGCTTTACCAATCTGCAGCGCGACGCGCGCATCGCCAAATTGCAGGCCGCGCGCGGCAGCGTGATGGCGGCCTCGACGCTGATGCACGCCACGACCCTGTCGCGCGGCGGCATCGCCGACACGGTCGCCTGTCCCGGCGGCGGCGGTTCGGCGGACAACAGCAATTCGGCCGTCGGCACGGTGTGCACCGAAAACGGCATCATTCATATGGTCTTCGGCTACCCGGTGGTCAGCGGCTTCGGCGGTAATCCGGGGATTCTTTCGGCCGCCGGCCTGACCGGCATTTTCAACCCGACGCCGGACCAGTTGCGGGCCGAGGGCTACACCTATGCCGTCGGCGGCGGCGTCGCCACCTTCGGCGTGCTCGGCGCGCCGGACCCCGCCAACTGTTCCTTTACCTATGTGCAGCCGGGCGCCGCCAACGTCGCGGCGACGATCAGCGGACTGACGATAGGGGGATGCTGATGACTCGATTTAACCACGGCCTTTTTAACCACGGCGACATGGCGAAAAGCATGAAAAATTTTTTTAACCACGGCGGCACGGCGGACACGGCGAAAAGCAAAAAACGGCTTGTTTGCTCAAGGCAATTGCATGAATGCCATTGAAATGAAGGACGACACTTCCCGCGGAGTAGGACGATCTTGTCCCTTCGCCCCGCTTGCGGGGAGAAGGTGGCCGAAGGCCGGATGAGGGGGCGGCGGTTCAGCGCGAAACAGGGCTGGAACATGTCCAGGCACCCCTCACCCGCCCCTGCCGGGGCACCCTCTCCCACAAGGGGAGAGGGAAAGCAAACGCCTGTTCATGTTTTACCATGACAAATATGACAAATATATTCATGCGATTGCCCTGCCTGTTTGCTTTTGCTTTTCGCCGTGTCCGCCGTGTCGCCGTGGTTAATTGTTTTTTCCGGAGTTTGTTATGAATGAAGAAGTTGTTTTTGATTAACTGAAGTAGCTGTTGTTTTTTTAATTAGGAGAATGAAATGAAACAGATTCAACGTGGTTTTACCTTGATCGAACTGGTGGTGGTGATTGTAATTCTGGGCATTTTGGCAGCGGTCGCTTTGCCCAAATTCGTAGACCTGAGCAAGGATGCGCGCACATCCGTGATGCAAGCAGTCCAAGGTTCGATGCGCGGGGCCGATACAATGATCTACGCCAAAGCGGCGGTGGCTGGTGAACTGAAAGCCACGGGGATTGTGAAGATCAATAATGTAGATATCTCTACTGTGTATGGTTATGCAGCGAATGGCGCTGAGTTGGCAAAAGTCATGGATCTCAGCCCGGATATTACTCCGCCAACCGGAACTGATAATCTTTTTCAGCATGCCAAAGCGCCAACATCCACAACTTGCTCTGTGACCTATACGGCGGCAACCGACGTGAAAGCGCCGCAATATGACTTGGCTTCGGGTGGTTGTTAAGAAAGTTAACGTGATCCAACCCCCGCCGGACAGGTCGGCCCTGTCTGGCGGCGACTCTTGGTAAGCATCGGAATGCACATAAAGAAGGCAGGCGTCGGAATGGCGGCAGGTTTTTCGCATGAGCGTGGTTTTACGCTCGTCGAACTGGTGGTCACGCTGATCGTTCTGGGTATTCTGGCGGCGTTTGTCGCGCCGCGCCTGATGGCCCGGACCGACTTCGACGCGCGCGGCTTTTACGACGTCACGGCGGCGACCTTGCGTTACGCGCAAAAATCGGCCGTGGCGCAGCGGCGTACGGTGTGCGTGAGTTTCGCGGGGAATTCGTCGGTGACGCTGACCATCGCCACCGCTTTCGGCGATACAACGTGTGATACCCCTCTGGCCGGGCCGGACGGCGTTGCGCCTTATACGCTGTCGGCGCCGCCGGACGTCGGGTTGACCCCGCTTCCCGCTAGTTTCAGCTTTCTGCCTTCGGGTCAGGCGTCGGCGGATCAGGCGATCGGCGTCACCGGTCTGCCTGGCAAAATCATCAAGGTATGGGCGGCCACCGGCTATGTGCAGGACAACTGAATTCCAGCGGGGACTGACGCTGATCGAGCTGATCATCTTCATCGTGGTCATCAGCGTCGGGCTGGCCGGGATTCTCGCTGTTTACAACACGGTGGTGATGCACAGCGGCGAGCCCATGACGCGCAAACAGGCGCTGGCGATCGCCGAATCGCTGCTGCTGGAGATCGAGCAGCAGCCCTTTACCTGGTGCGATCCGCAGGACGCCAACGCGGGTGTGGCGACCAACGGCGTGGTCGGCGGCGCCGGAGGTTGCGCCACGATGAGCCAGAGCGCGCTGGAACCGTCGCCGTCGACCGAGACGCGCGGCGGTACCGATCCCTTCGACAACGTGGCCGATTACGCCGCTTATACCGAGGCGCAGGTGAAAGACATTGCGGGCAACACTAATACTTCGCCCCATCTGGCCGGTTACAGCGTGGCCGTCGCCATCACTCCGGCGGGCGGAACCGGCGCTTTCGCGGATTTGCCTTTGGACGCCGTGCTGCGCATCGAGGTGACGGTGAGCGGCCACCGGGAAACGATCAGCCTGGTCGGCTACCGGACGCGTTACGCGCCCAGGGGATAAAACATGCGACGGCGCGTTCATCAAGGAGGTTTCACGCTGGTCGAGGCGATCATGGTGATCGTCATCACCGGCATCGTCGCGGGGATGGTCGCCCTGTTCATCCGCGCGCCGATCAACGCCTATCTCGATTCGGAACGCCGCGCGATGCTCACCGACATCGCCGACACGGCGGCGCGGCGCATCGCCCGCGACATCCAGAGCGCCGTGCCCAACAGCGTGCGCGTCGACGCCACGGGAAATTTTCTGGAATTCGTGCCGGTCCTCACCGGCGGCCGCTATCGGGCCTCGGTTGGCCCCGGCGCGGCGGGCGACCCGCTCGACTTCAATAGCCCGGATAGCCGTTTCGACGTGCTCGGCCCGCCGATCGACATCCCGGCCGGCGCTGGCGCCAACCTGGTCATTTTCAATCAGGGCACGGACGAATCGAATGTTTATCGGACGCGAACGGCAGTGACACCGGGCGTTGGCCTGTCCACAGTGGACTTCGCCAGCGCGACCCTGACGGCCCCATCGCCAGGCCATCGCTTCCAGATTGCCGGCACGCCGGTGACTTACGCCTGCGATCCCGGCACGGGCACGCTGTGGCGCTACGCCGGCTACGGCTTTCAGGTGGCCCAGCCGACCAGCGCGCTGGGAGCGGGCGTGCCGCTGGCCACGCGTCTTGCCTCTTGCCGCTTCGCTTACGCCGACAGCGCCCTGCAAAACAACGCGCTGGTATCGATGTTCCTGTCCTTCTCGCAGGAAGATGAAACGGTCACGCTGCAACATCAGGTTAACGTGGATAACGTGCCATGAGCCAGGAAAAAACCTTTAACCACGGCGACACGGCGGACACGGCGAGCACGGCGAAAAGCAAACAGGCCGTTTTTTGTTTTTCGCCGTGCCGCCGTGTCGCCGTGGTTAAAAAAAGTTTTCATGTTTTTCGCCGTGTCCGCCGTGCCGCCGTGGTTAAAAAGGTTTGGCTTTTCGCCGTGCCCGCCGTGTCGCCGTGGTTAAAAAGGTTTGCTTTTCGCCGTGTTCGCCGTGTCGCCGTGGTTAACTGTTTTTTCCACAGTGGCGGCTTCGTTCTGCCCAGCGCCATTTTTCTGCTGGTGATTCTGGCGCTGCTGGCGGCTTTCATGGTGGTCTTCTCGCAAATGCAGAACGTGACTTCGGTGCAGGACCTGCAGGGCGCGCGCGCCTATCAGGCGGCGCGGGCGGGAATCCAGTGGGGGCTTTACAAGGTGATCGATCCGGAGAACACGACGGTCGTTGCTCCGGGCGATCCGACCTGGCCGAGCATGCCGCCCTGCGCGAACGGCAATCTGACGATCGAGGGCTTCTCCGTGACAGTGAGCTGCACGTCCTGGCCGGATGCCACCGGGACGTATGCCGAGAACGGCGGGAATCATCAAGTCCGGGTCTATCGGCTGACCTCGAGGGCGCAATCGGGCACGGTGGGGACGATGGGCTACGTCGAGCGCGAGGTCGAGGTCACGGTCAGCAAGTGCCGGGCGGTCGACGGCGCGGCGCCGGGGTATGAGTGCCCTTGAACAGGGATCAGGTATCAGAAATCAGGTATCAGTGGAGAACATCATGAACGCCTTATTACGTTTGTACTCGAAATACGCTTGCCCTCACGTTGCCCGTAACTTTTGATTCCTTATATTTCCTGATCCCTTCGGTGGCGTCTTCCCACATCTGAAGGTTGCCTTTCGCGTCTACGTTACCGATAACGTGCGAGCCAGCATAAAACTCGGCCATACCGTTGTTTGTCTTTACATTACCGGTCAGCGTGCTGTTATAGCCAAGTCTAAACCAGGTTTTTGCATTGACATCGCCCGTGAACGTGCCGTTGAGATCGACTTCATAATTCCGTGAAGTGATATTACCGGTGATGAATATCGCATCACCTTGCTCGGCGGTGGCGGTTGGCGATACTGTATCCTTGGCCTCGACCAGATTGCCTTCCACATTGCCCGTGATGCGCAGCGGCGCTCCAGGCGTGCCCCTTAACCTAATCGTGCCTGTGCCGGTCAAATGGGCACGAATCACGCTGCCCGGGCCGAACGTTTGCGTCCAGCCTACCATTTCCAGGGTCAGGTCGTCCGGATTGCCGCCCTCATTGATGCGAAGGTTAGCGTTAGCGCTTGGGCTGGTTATATCTCCTCTGAAAATTATTTTTGCCGGTTTGAAAGTGGGCGCGACAATGATGCGGTCGCCACTTGAGAAACTTACCGTTTGGACATTATTTTCGGTGTAGGTATACACGCCGCCAGTGAAGGCGTAAGTGAATGGGCTACCTCCAATCGTGAGATCCGCGGCTGACTACAC
>BNUC01000071.1 GCA_025997075.1 Betaproteobacteria bacterium
CGATACACCAGCGTATGGTCTACACCCAGAATTCGTCCCATCATCCGGAAAGAACCCTTCGCCATCCCATAAAGCAGAATGCACAACGCTTTCTTCGCAGCCACTTTCTCGTCCGTGCGTTGATCTCTCTCCCGAAAATTGCATCCACACTCCTTGCATTGATAGCGTTGCCTCCCTCCGACCAAACCACTCTTCACCGTCCGCTCAGAACCACACTTCTTACAAGTCGCCATCGCTCTCCTCCTTTCTTGCAACGAGGAAATGTTACAGCATATATATATTTATATCAACACTCTCAGCTTTTTAACCACGCCGTGGTTAACTGCTTTTTCCATTGGATCCCTGCACATCAGTTTGAATCGCACCCTGTTTATCCTGCCGTTTTCCCGGCGCTTCGGAATCCCCGTATAATTTCCCGTTTACATCAAGGGTTGGGGAGGCTGAACGATCCCCTTATTTATCGTATTTTTGGGCTGATATGCGTATTCTTCTTAGTAACGACGACGGTTATTTTTCTCCGGGTCTCGAAATTCTCGCGCGCACGCTGTCGGACGTGGCCGAAATCATCGTGGTCGCTCCTGATCGGGAGCGCAGCGGCGCCAGCAATTCCCTGACGCTGGACAGACCCTTGTCGCTGAAACGATCGGAGAACGGCTTCTACTATGTCAATGGCACGCCAACCGACTGCGTGCATCTGGCTGTTACGGGCATGCTCGATGAAGTGCCAGACATGGTGGTGTCCGGGATCAACAATGGCACCAATATGGGCGATGACACGATCTATTCGGGAACCGTCGCCGCGGCGACCGAAGGCTTTCTGCTGGGGGTGCCGTCGGTTGCGGTGTCGCTGTGCAGCAAGGCCGGTATGCACTTCGAGACGGCGGCGCGGGTGGCGCTGGAAGTTGTGCGGATGGTCCGGCAAAAGCGGACCGGTGAGCCGGTGTTGCTCAATGTCAATGTGCCGGACGTTCCTTATGACGCCTTGAGGGGTTTGGCTGTCACCCGTCTTGGCAGAAGGCGCACGGCCGAGTCGGTGGTGCGCACGGTGACGCCGCGCAGCGAAACCGTGTATTGGGTCGGCGCCGCAGGCCAGGCGCAGGATGAAGGTGAGGGGACGGATTTTCATGCCGTTGCCAACAACCGGGTGTCGATCACGCCCCTGCGAATCGATATGACGCACAACGAGCAACTGGCCGTGCTTCGTTCATGGTTGCAACAATGACGCGCGAGGCCGTCGGCCTCGGCATGACCTCCCAGCGCACCCGTGCGCGCATGGTCGATCGCCTGCGCGAGCAGGGCATCCGCGATGAAGGAGTGCTTGCGGCGCTCGGCGCCGTTCCGCGCCATCTGTTCGTTGAAGAAGCCCTGGCCTCGCGCGCTTACGAGGACACGGCCTTGCCGCTTGGTTTCGCGCAGACCATTTCGCAGCCTTTCGTCGTGGCGCGCATGATCGAGATTTTGCGCGAAGGGCGCAACGGTCTGGGCAAGACGCTCGAAATCGGCGCGGGTTGCGGCTATCAGGCGGCCGTGCTGGCGCAGTTGACGAAGGACGTTTATGCGGTCGAACGGATCGGATCGCTGCTGAACCGGGCCAGGCTCAACATGCGAGCCATTCAACAGTTCCGCGTACGCCTCAAACATGCCGACGGCCAGCTCGGCCTTCCCGAGGCCGCCCCGTTCGATACCATCATCGTTGCCGCTGCAGCGCAAAGCGTGCCGCCCGCGCTTTTGCAGCAACTGGCGCTTGGTGGCAGAATGCTTCTGCCGCTGGGTTCCGAGGATCAGTATTTGACGTTGATCGAACGGTGTGCTGATGTTTATGTCGAAACCCGTCTGGATGGTGTTCGTTTCGTTCCGCTACTTTCAGGACTCGTGAATGAAAAAGAATGATTTTTTTTCAAGTGTCGGGCGCCTTGCGCTGGCGATGCTTGTGCTCTGGCTGGCGGCGTGCACCTCTAATTCGCCAGCGCCGGTCGTCGCGCGCGGGCAACAAGTGACTCCCACCCGACAACCGGCAGGGGCCTACACTTATACCGTCAAGCCCGGCGATACGCTCTACAGCATTGCGCGCGAACACGGTCTGGATTTTCGCGAACTGATCGCGCTGAACGCTATCGAAAATCCGGATCAGATAGAGGTCGGGCGTGTGCTCAGGATCAGGTCACGATCGGATTCACTTGGGGCAACGGATGTAGCGGTCACCGCGCCGGTGACGACCGGTGTCGTCGTTGCCCGGCCGATCGGCGAGACTTCGGGCGTCGGAACGAACCCCGAATCGAGAGCTGATTCGGAGATTCTCAAGCGCGAGCCGAAAGCCGGCAAGGAAGTGTATTCCGAGCAGGCGTTGGCGGCGGCGCGAAGTCAGGGACAGCCAGCATCGGCGACGGAAGCCAGGCCGGGGCCAACGCCTGATGAAAAACCCGTGGTTCCAGCTCCCGCGGTCGCGGTGAGTGGCGATGACGTTCCCTGGATCTGGCCGGCCAACGGCAAGATCGTCGGTACCTTCAACGAAAGCGGCACCAAGGGTCTCGACATCGCCGGCAAGGCCGGTGATCCGGTGCTTGCGGCGGGTGACGGCAAGGTCGTTTACAGCGGCACGGGATTGCGCGGCTACGGTAAGCTGGTGATCATCAAGCACAACGCCACCTACCTGTCGGCCTACGCGCACAACCGGGAGATTCTGGTCAAGGAAGGACAGTCGGTGACCCAAGGACAGAAAATCGCGGAAATGGGCAATACGGACGCGGATCAAGTCAAATTGCACTTCGAAGTCCGTCGTATGGGCAAACCGGTCGATCCTCTGAAGCATCTGCCGCCGCGTTGATGATGTGACGATGACAGCGGACTTCGACCCGGACGCCGAATGGATAGACGACGAGGCGCCTCGGGAGGATGGAGGCGAAGCGGGTTTTCTTGCCGATCCCGAAGAAGATGGCGACGCAGCCAATGAATCCAGCGAATCCAACGGATCCAGCGCATCTCCGCCCGAAATCGAGCTGCTCAACGACGTTACCCAGCACTACCTGAACGAGATCGGTGCCAAGCCGCTGTTTACGCCGGAGGAAGAATACGACTGGGCATGTCGGGCGCGCGCGGGAGATTTCGCGGCGCGGCAGAAGATGATCGAGCACAACCTGAGGCTGGTGGTAAACATCGCCAAGCACTACCTCAATCGCGGGATTCTCCTGCTCGACCTGATCGAGGAAGGGAATCTCGGCTTGATCCACGCGATCGAGAAATTCGATCCGGAACGCGGGTTTCGCTTTTCGACCTATGCCACCTGGTGGATTCGCCAAAGCATCGAGCGGGCCATCATGAACCAGTCGCGGACTATCAGGCTGCCGGTGCATGTGGTCAGGGAAATCAACCTGATCCTGCGCGCCTTCCGCTACCTGGAAATGGCCGACGGCAGGGAAACCCGGATCGAGCAGATCGCTCACCTGATCGACCGTCCGGTAGAGAATGTGCGTCGCGCGATCAGCCTGAACGAGCACATCGCCTCACTCGACGCGCCGCTGGAAGTCGACCCGGAGCATACGCTCGGCGACGCCATTGCCGACGAAAAGGCGCTCGATCCGGAAGAATTGCTGCAATCGGCCAGGATCGTGAGTCTGGTACACCAGTGGATCGGACAACTGACGGATAAGCAACGCCGTGTTCTGGAAATGCGATACGGCCTGGGCGGCGCCGAAATCAGCACGCTCGAAAAAGTGTCGACCGAACTCAACCTGGCCCGCGAGCGCGTTCGCCAGATCCAGATTGAAGCCCTCGACCAGCTTCGTCAGATCATCAAGCACGGCGGCGTGGCGCGCGAAAACCTGATCTGAGTTTGTTTGTGTCGCCCTGAAAGGCGGACAGTAGGGGCGGCCCCCCGTGGCCGCCCGGACTTGTTTTTTGAAAGAAGGAAATTTGGAAATGAGCAAGAAAGTTGCAATCTTCGACTCCTCGTTGCGGGATGGCGCGCAGGCCGAGGGCATTTCGTTTTCGGTGGAAGACAAGCTCAAACTGCTTGAACTGCTTGACAATCACGGTATCGACTACATCGAGGCCGGCAATCCGGGCTCGAATCCGAAAGACCTCGAATTCTTTGAACGGGCCAGGGCCATCCGCCTCAAGCACGCCCGGCTGGCGGCGTTCGGCAGCACCCGCCGGCGCGACATCGCGGTCGAAAAAGACAGCAACGTGCAGTCCCTGCTGCTGGCCGACACGCCGGTCATCGTGATTTTCGGCAAAAGCTGGGATTTCCATGTCACGGACATCATCGGCGCCACGCTCGAAGAAAACCTGGCGATGATCCGTGAGACCGTGGCTTTCTTCAAAGCCAGGGGCAAGGAAGTCGTGTTTGACGCCGAACACTTTTTCGACGGCTACAAGAACAACACGGATTATGCGGTGCGCACCTTGCAGGCCGCGATCGAAGGCGGCGCGGATGTACTCGTCCTGTGCGACACCAACGGCGGCAGTTTCCCGTCCGAGGTGGGGAAAATCATCGCCAGGGTGAGCGGGCTGTTCACGGTGCCGCTCGGTATTCACGCGCACAACGATTGCGGCATGGCGGTCGCCGTCAGCATCGCGGCGGTCGAAAACGGCGCCCGGCACGTACAGGGCACCTACATCGGCTTCGGCGAGCGTTGCGGCAACGCCAACCTGTCGACGATCATCGCCAATCTGGGCGTCAAGCGCGATTACGAATGTCTGCCGCCGGATCAGTACCCGAATATCGTGCATGTGGCGCGGCATGTCGCGGCCATCTCCAATGTGGCGCTCAATGAGCGCGAACCCTTCATCGGCAACAGCGCGTTCGCGCACAAGGGCGGAATGCACATCGACGGAGTAAACAAAGCCTCGCATTCGTTCGAGCACATCGAACCGGAACGGGTTGGCGGGCAGCGCCGCTTCCTGATGAGCGAAGTTTCGGGGCGGCGCATGATTCTCGACAAGATATGGGAAGTCGATCCTTCCATCACCAAGGACGATCCGGTGACCGACCGCATCGTCAAGCGGCTCAAAGAGATGGAACACGAAGGCTACCAGTTCGAAGGGGCGGAAAGCTCGTTCGAACTGATCGTGCGCAAGCAGCTCGGCAAGTACCGCTCCTTTTTCGATCTGGAGCATTTCCGGATCATCGGTGAGCAGCCGGCCAAGGGCGAGTACGGCTCGTCGGCGATCATCAAGGTCAAGGTGGATGGAAAAGACGAAATCACCGCCGCCGAAGGCGACGGCCCGGTGCACGCGCTCGACAGGGCGCTGCGCAAGGCGCTGGATACTTTCTACCCGGAACTGGCCAACGTCCACCTGACCGACTACAAGGTGCGCGTCATCAACGGCAAGGACGCGACGGCGGCCAAGGTACGCGTACTGCTGCAATCGACCGACGGCGAGGTGGTCTGGACGACGGTCGGCGTGTCGACCGACATCATCGAGGCCAGTTGGCTGGCGCTGGTGGATTCGATCGAATACAAGCTGCTCAAACTGGAGGAAGTCAGTTCTTCCTCCTGAAAACCCCTGAGTAGTTTCCGTTTATGTGCTAACAGAGCACGGCGGTCAGTCCCTTCGCCCCGCTTGCGGAGCGTGCGAGGGGAATGCTGTCCCTTCGCCCCGCGTGCGGGGAGAAGGTGGCCGAAGGCCGGATGAGGGGGGCGGCGATTGTGCGCGAAACAACGCTGGAACAGGCTCAGGCATCCCCTCACCTGCCCCTGCCGGGGCGCCCTCTCCCGCAGGCGGGCGAGGGGAATGCTGTCCCTTCGCCCCGCGTGCGGGGAGAAGGTGGCCGAAGGCCGGATGAGGGGGCGGCGATTGTGCGCGAAACAACGCTGGATCATGCCCGGGCATCCCCTCACCCGCCCCTGCCGGGGCACCCTCTCCCGCAAGCGTGCGAGGGGAATGCTGTCCCTTCGCCCCGCGTGCGGGGAGAAGGTGGCCGAAGGCCGGATGAGGGGGCGGCGATTGCGCGTGAAACAACGCTGGAACATGTCCAGGCATCCCCTCACCCGCCCCTGCCGGGGCACCCTCTCCCGCAAGCGGGAGAGGGAAAGCAAGCGCTGCTCATGTTTTGCCATGACAAACATATTCATGCTTATTGATTTGCCGCGCCCAGCGCCTCGCGTAGCGATTCGGCCAGCAGGAATACCGACATAGCATAGAAGCTGGAACGGTTGTAGCGCGTGATCACATAGAAATTGTCAAAACCGATCCAGTATTCGGTGGGTTGATCGGATGAGACGAGGTCGATCAGCGCGACAGGAGTTTCGGAGAAATCCTCGGCATCGGCGACGAACGGTAACACGCCCCGCTCCCGCATCTCCCGCAATGACAGCGACGGCTTGATGCCCGCGGCGACGAGATTCGCCACATTTTCATCGACATCGGTCACGATGGCAGGCATGGCTATCGGCTGGCCTGGTTGCCAATCGTGTATGTTCAGGTAGCGGGCCACGCTGCCGATAGCGTCGGCGACGCTGCCACGCAGATCGACGCGGCCGTCGCCGTCGAAATCCACGGCGAAATTGCGCTGGCTGCTGGGCATGAACTGCGGGATGCCGATGGCGCCGGCGTAGGAACCCTTGTAATCCAGCGGCGGGATGCCGTTTTCCCGCGCCATGAGCAGGAATTGTTCGAGTTCGTTGCGAAAAAAGGGAGCGCGTGGCGGATAGTCGAAGGCCAGCGTGGCCAGCGCTTCGAGCACGCCGAATTTGCCGGTGTTGCGGCCGTATTCCGTTTCCACGCCGATGATGGCGACGATGATTTCGCGCGGTACGTTGTAGATGGCCTCGGCGCGTATCAGCGCGGCGTCATGTTCCCGCCAGAAACGCAGTCCGCGTTCCAGCCGCTGTTCGTTGAGAAAACGCGCGCGGTATCGCTGCCAGTCGCGCTGTAACTCGGGCACCTGCGCCGGCTGGATTGCCCGTAGTACGCCTGGGTTGCTGCGAATCGAGGCGAACTGGCGAGTGAGAAACGCGGCGTCGAAATCATGTCGGTCCTGCATTTCCGCGATGAATTCCCGGACGGCGGGCGATTCGCTCAGCGCGGGGATCTGGGGGTTTTTCGCGGCGTGGAGCGAAGATGAAAACACGAGCGATACGAGGCTGATCAAGGCGGCGGCGAGTAGAGGTTTCAAAGTGGTTTTTTCCTCAATGACGCAAAGAGTGATGCAAATTCAGTGATGCAAATTCTTTTACGCAGTCGCGCAAGGCATGCAAGTGCTCACGCGAATGCTCAAGAGGCCCGGTTCCATAGCGCAGTTCGGCGAAGTGGCTCGCTGCGCGGTTTATGAGCGGCGCGATGTCGGGTCGCTCGCGGGCGACGCGCGCGGCCAGATCGAGAGGGCCTTCCCAGGGAGCGCGCCGGATGCCGAAACGTTCGAGCCGGGCGCAAAGGCGACGCCATATCCGTACCTCGGGCGCGAATTTCGTGCGCCGGAAGAACGTCCAGCACACGATCAAAAACAAGGCGATCCCGCTTGCCAGCATCATGGCTGAAACCATGCTCCGCCAGTCTGGATCTTCCATGCCGAGAAGGGACAGCGTCTCAAGCTGGCGTTCGGGATTGTAGCCGAGAACCCATAGATCCCAGGTGTTGTTAACTGCTTCCCAGCGATAACGCAGGCGTAACAACCAGCCGCCATCGAAGCGGGTCAGAGCAGGCAGGGAATCGCTTTCCGGCAGGGCGGCCTCGATCCCCTGCTCGATACGTGACGGAGCGATGCTTGCTGTCGGATCGACGCGCTTCCAGCCCTTGCCTTCGAGCCAGATTTCCGACCAGGCATGGGCATCCGACTGGCGTACCTTCAGGTAGCCGTCGACCGGATTGAGTTCGCCGCCCTGATAACCGATGACCACACGGGCGGGGATACCGGCGGCGCGCATCAGCGTCACGTAGGCGCCTGCGTAGTGTTCACAGAATCCCTGCCGGGTATCGAACAGAAATTCGTCGACCGCATTCGCTCCGAGTTGTGGCGGATTGAGCGTGTAGGAGAATTTTTCTTCCCTGAAGAAACGCAGCGCCGCGGCAGAAATCTGTTCCGGGTCGGTCAACTCGCGCTGCCACGACTCGGCGAGCTCGCGCGTTCGCGGATTGAGCCTGAGAGGCAGGCGCACCGCCTGTTGCAATATGTGCGGCGCTTCCTCGCGGTTCACTACATAGTCCGGCACGGAACGGAAGGTGAAACGGGTGCGGAAACGGATGGGCATGCGCGAGCGCGTCACGAACGTCGGTGTCAATGTGGCGCCTTCCGGCAATTCGACGGGCAAATCGAGCGCCAGCAGCCAGCGCCGGTTGTGAGCTTCCAGGATGATCGTGTAGCCGATCCTCGCCTCTCCCGTCGTTTCGATCGTTACCGGTTTGTTACCTGAATGCGGGTTGCTCGTCAGGCTGGTTCGCCAGGTCCGGCCGTCATAGCTGTCGAGCACCGGACCGCGCCAGTACAACTGCGATCTGCCTGGCATGTCCGTCTCGAACTGGACTCCGAAGGCGATGTCATGCGACAGGATCAGGTTGTTCAGGGAGCCGGGCGACATCTGTTCCGTTAGACCCGACAACCCGGTATAGGTATCCTGCGGCATGCCCCACAGCGGCCCCTCAACGCGCGGGAAGAGCAGGAAGAGGATGAGTGCGAACGGTAGCGCTTGCGCGATCAGTAAAGCCGAATACCTGAAAACTCCAGGGATCGGCTGGGCGCCGCCGTACATCCGCAGCAGGGCGGCCGTGAGCAGGGTCGCCGAGGCCAGTATCCAGAATCCCGCCGCGATACCTTCCGTATCGAAGTAGTGTGTCAAGAGCAGAAAAAAGCCGAGCATGATGATGACCATGCCATCGCGGCGGGTGGTCATCTCCATGGGTTTGAATGCCATGAAAAACACCAGCAGCGCGATGCCGGGGTCACGTCCAAACATCGAGTGGTACTGCCAGGCAATGCCGGCGGCGCCTGCAAGGACCAGCGGGGCCAGCAACCACCAGCGCGGAAGCCGGCCGTTACGCAACCACAGCCAGGCACGTGCGAACAGCGCCATGCCGCAGACAAGCGACAGCCACCCCGGCAGGTTCTCGATGTGCGGCAGTGTGGTGACCACGGCGACCATCAGCAGCCAGGGGATGGCGCCATGTTCCAGAAGAGGACGGGAGGTAGCGGCCGGGACTGACCTGGCGCGCCGTCGCCACGGGAGCCATGAGCGTTGGATTTCAGACATGGAGGGCCAGCGCTTCCAGGCAGGCGTCGCGGTGGGGAGGGCCACAATCCGGGGCGATGACGCAACCCGGCAGCCGCAGGCCGTAACGGTATTGCTCCCGTTCCGCGGCCAATACCCAGCCGGTCAGCAACGACAGCCGCATTTCGCTATCCCGGCTGTGCGTTATCGCCGCCCAGTCGAGCCACAGTTCCTCGGCCGCGCCGCCATCGAACTGCTTGACCAGCAAAGGACGATCGATGTCGCGGGCAGCCGCCTTCCAGGCGATGTGGCGCGGTGAATCATTCGGCTGGCGTTCGCGCAGACCGGAAAAATCTTCCTGGCCGCTACGTCCCCGGCGGCCGGCTGCTTCCCAACCGGACGAGGCCGGCGGCAAGGGCTCGTTCAACGGTTTCGGATAAACCAGGCAGGACAGTGGCGGGTGCGGATAGCTCCAAGCGCGGAAAAACCCCAGCGGATAACGCGAGGCAAGGGTGACTCGGCCTGGGTCCAGGCGTCCTCTGCGCACGGTGGCACAGGGAATGGCGATGGATGCCTGTTCGCCCGCCGGGATATCCAGGGTGACCGGCGGATTTTTTCCAATCGCCAGCTCCAGTACGCGACGCGCGTGTCGCCAGGGATTTTCGACGTGCAGCGTGAAATGCGCGGTTTCTCCGGCGAAAACCGGTTCCGCTCGTCCGGGCGTGATACACAGGCCGAGCAGATTACGGAAGGTGTGTACCATGGCGACCAGTCCCAGTCCGGCGAGCAGGAAAACCAGCGCATGGCCGAGGCTGAGGTTGTAGTTGATGGCGCCGATCAGCATCGTGATCAGGACGATGGCGTACAACACGCCCGCGCCCGTGGGCATGATGAAAATTCGACGCTGTGTCAGTACGACAGGCAAATGTTCGTCCTGCCCGAAGCGGAACAGCCATTGCGTAAACGTCTGCCGTAGCGCCATCACATGACCGGGACGGAACGGATCAGGCTGGCGATGTCTTCGGGTCGGGCGTGACCGTTGCCGTCCGCCAGTTGCAGCCGATGGCAGGCGACGCTCGGCAGAACCGCCTGCACGTCCTCCGGCATGACCATCTTCCGGCTGGCAAGGAAAGCCCAGGCGCGAGCGACCGCAAGCAAGGCCAGCGCGGCGCGCGGGCTGAGTCCGTGGATGAAGCGCGGACGGGTCCGCGTCGTCTCGACCAGGGCTTGCACGTAGTCAAACAGGGCCGGCGACACATGGATCTGATCGACGGCCTGTTGCAGCGGCACGATCTGTTCCGGCGCCAGACGAGCCGTGAGCGCCGGCAAGACATCGCGGCGCCCTCCGCTCTCAAGCAGCTCGCGTTCGGCGGCCCGGTCGGGATAACCCAGTTCAACACGCAGCAAAAAACGGTCGAGCTGGGATTCCGGGAGAGGGAAAGTCCCAATCTGCGTCGACGGGTTCTGTGTGGCGATCACGAAAAACGGTTCGGGCAACGGGCGGGTTTCCCCCTCGACCGTCACCTGGCGTTCCTCCATCGCTTCGAGCAGCGCGCTTTGCGTTTTCGGAGTGGCCCGGTTGATCTCGTCGGCCAGCAGGACCTGGGAAAAAATGGCGCCGGGAAGGAAGCGGAAGGCGTTGCGTTCGCGATCGTAAATCGAAACGCCGATGACATCGGCGGGCAGCATGTCGCTGGTGAATTGGATGCGCGAGAACTGTAAACCGAGCAGGCGCGCCAGTGTCTGCGCCAGGGTGGTCTTGCCAACGCCGGGCAGATCTTCGATCAGCAGGTGACCGCGCGCCAGCAGGCAGGCGAGCGCCAGGCGCACCTGGCCATCCTTGCCGAGGATGATGCGGTTGGCGGCGGCGATGACATCGGCGACGGATGCGGCGTGCGTGGGTGTGGATAACATATTTATTGTGACGGAGCAGGACCGTCGATAATCGGGGAAAAATGATCGAACCCCGATTTTATCGCTCGATTCGTGTTTTTATGTGCGCGAGGCTTGCGTTCGGTTAAAATTATCAAAATCAATTTTCGGTGATCGACTCATGAATACGATTGCAGGTTCCATTGTTGCCATTGTGACTCCGATGCTTGACGACGGGAGTCTTGACCTTCCCTGTCTGCGCAAACTTATCGACTTCCATGTGCGGGAAGGGACAAACGCCATCGTTATCGTCGGAACCAGCGGCGAATCGCCGACCGTCAATGTGGAAGAACATCAGGAACTGATCCGCGTGGCCGTCGAGCATACGGCGGGGCGGATTCCGGTCATTGCTGGCACGGGCGCCAATTCGACGGCGGAAGCCATCGAAATGACGGAATTCGCCAAAAAGGCCGGAGCGGATGCGGTCCTGTCGGTCGTTCCGTATTACAACAAACCGACGCAGGAAGGTCTGTACCGCCATTTCAAGGCCATTGCCGAGGCGGTGGACATTCCCGTGATTCTCTATAACGTTCCGGGGCGCACGGTGGCCGATCTGGCCGGCGAAACGACGCTGCGCCTGGCCCGGATTCCGAATATCGTGGGCGTCAAGGACGCGACCGGCAACATGGATCGGGTGGCGGAACTCATCAATCGCGCGCCGCCAGGATTCTCGGTGTACAGCGGCGATGACGCGACAGCCTGCGCGTTGATATTGCTGGGCGGCAAGGGCAATATATCCGTCGTGGCGAACGTCGCTCCACGCCTGGTCAGCGATATGTGCGCGGCGGCGCTCGCGGGTGATCTGGCGAAGGCGCGGGAACTCAATTTCCGCATGAGCGGACTCTCCCGCACGCTTTTCTGTGAAGCCAATCCGATTCCGGTGAAGTGGGCTTGCCAACAGACAGGCTTGATCGGCGGCGGTATTCGCCTGCCATTAACGCCGCTGTCGCCGGAGTTCCACGAGCGTGTCCGCGCCGCCATGCGTCAGGCGGGGCTTTTGGGTTGATTCCGGGGGTGATTTTTGTTTGATTTTTGGGTTGCAGGGGTTTCGATGAGAGTTGTTGCTCGGTGGCTGACATCTTGTCCGTTGGCTGTGGTATTGACTGGATTGATCGCGGGATGCGCCGATTTAGGCATCGAGTCCAAAAAGATCGACTACAAGTCGGCTTCCACCGTCCGTGTTCCAACGCTGGAGATTCCGCCTGATCTGACATCCCCGGCGCGGGATGACCGGTTCATCGTGCCCGATACCGGCGGCAAGGGAACGGCGACGTTTTCGGCGTATTCCGGAGAGCGGACGCAGTCTGCTGCTCAGAAAAACAGCGAGGTGCTTCCGGAGGTGGATAAGGCGCGCGTCGAGCGTTCGGGAAACGGACGCTGGCTGGTGGTCAAGGAAACGCCGGACAAACTTTGGGGACAAATCAAGGATTTCTGGCAGGAGCTTGGCTTCCTGATCAAGATCGAGGTGCCGGAAGCCGGGGTGATGGAGACGGACTGGGCGGAAAATCGCGCCAAAATCGGCGACGATTTTATCCGCAAATGGCTGGGCAAGGTGGTCGATCCGTTGTACTCGACCGCCGAGCGTGACAAGTTCCGCACCCGCCTGGAGCCTGGTTCCGAGACGGGAACGACCGAGGTCTATATCAGCCATCGTGGCATGTACGAGACCTTCGTTTCGGAAGGCAAGGATCAGACGCGGTGGCAGCCGCGTGAAGTCGATCCGGATCTGGAAGTCGAAATGCTGCGCCGTCTGATGGTGTACCTCGGCAGTGAAGATCGTCGGGCGCAGTTGGAACTCGCCGATGCAAAAAACCGTCCGTCCGAGCGCGCCAGGCTGGAACGTTCGGGTGATAACTCGGGGCTCCTGACGGTTGATGAGTCCTTCGATCGCGCGTGGCGCCGCGTCGGTCTGGCGCTGGACCGCGTCGGATTCACGGTGGAGGATCGCGACCGGTCGAAAGGCTTGTATTTCGTTCGTTATGTCGATCCGGAAAGTGATGTCCGGAATAACGACCCCGGTCTGCTTTCCAAGTTGGCGTTCTGGAGGCCATCCGCACCCGATCCGCAAACGAAATATCGCGTTCACGTCAAGGAAAATGGGGCGCGGACGACGGTTCAGGTTCTGTCCGTCGAAGGCGGAGCCGATCAATCGGATACCGGAAAGAAAATTCTGGACCTTCTGTTTGAACAGTTGAAGTGATGCGCTTTGCGTCGCTGGGCAGCGGCAGTCGGGGGAATTCCCTGATTGTCGATGCCGGTGACACCAAGTTGCTGCTGGACTGTGGTTTTTCCGCACGCTCCGTGCTTGGCCGACTGGCCCGTCTGGCGATCCTTCCGGAAGAAATTTCCGGCATCCTCGTCACGCACGAACACCGCGACCATATCGCAGGCATCTTCCGCTTCTCCGCCCGTTACGGGATTCCCGTTTACCTGACGCACGGAACCCATGTCGCCGCCTCGCAAGGCGCGCCGGCCGAATGTCGCCTGATCGACGCCCATGCGAAGTTTTCCGTCGGCAGTGTGGAAGTGAGTCCCTTCCCCGTGCCTCACGACGCGCGGGAGCCGGTACAGTTCGTCATTTCCGACGGCTTGTCCCGCCTGGGTGTGCTGACCGATTGCGGGGTGATCACGGCTCATGTAACGCTCGTGCTGGCGGGTTGTCAGGCGCTCGTTCTGGAGTGCAACCACGATCCCGGTCTGTTGGCGGCTTCGGATTACCCGGCCCCGCTCAAACGACGCATCGCGGGCGATTTCGGGCACCTCAGCAACGCCCAGGCCGCTTCTCTGTTACAGCAGATTGACACCTCCATGCTGCGACACATCGTCGCGGCGCATCTGAGTGAACAAAACAATCGCCCCGATCTGGCAAGAAGAGCGCTGGCGCAAGCGATTAACTGCGAAGAAGATTGGATTGGCGTGGCTTCGCAGGAAGAAGGAACCGGGTGGAGAGAGGTGTAGGGCGGAAGGCGCTGCGCTTTTCCGCCCTACGCTGTCGTCATGCGAGCCGGAGTCAGCGACTCAGAGGCTCAGAGGCCGAGCGTTGTGGCGCTGATGGGTGTTCCGCCTTCGGCGAGGATTTCTTCGAAACGCGTCAGGTAGCGGCTGCTTTCATTCGCGCTGTCGATGATGACCCGCGAGCGGGCGTGATCTTCATGGATACGAATCAGCGCATGACGATCGTCGGAGAGGAATATCGCGTCGCTCAGTTTCTTGAGTGAAGACGCGCATTCCCAAACCTGCATCGCGTGTGGAAAATCGGTGAGCAGTTTGAACAGGCGTGGGCTGTTGTTGCGGAACGGCTCCGCATTTCTCAGCACGATCTGAAGCGTGTTATGCGGCACGGTGCTCAGGAACTGGCGCAGGACGAGAGCGTTTTCCCGGCTTTCCAGCTTCAGTTTGGCAAGATCGGGGTCGAAAATCCGAATGCTTCGCGTCGCCAGACGCAGAATCTTCTGCGCTGCGATGTCGTACTCGGACCAGTGGGTGATAAGTTCCGTATTCATCGTACAGGCCGTTTTTGTAGGGGGGCGGCCCCCCGCGGCCGCCCGGAGTTGCCGGGGATTTGAACCAAGGCAAGCACGGGGTCTTGCCTCTGCAAGGGCATCATCAAGCTGACAGGACTTTCGCTAATTTAACCCCAGACGGTTGCGGCTGCAACGATCCTGAGCATTCCCATGGCGCATCCGCAAAAACCGGGGCGCGCCACACGCGGTGGAGCGCCCCGATCGGGAAGCGCGCGAGGCGTGCCGGATATTCTTCTCCAGCCCGCCTGGCGCTATCGTCAGCGGCAAATGCGAATCAACGCCATCACAGCGCGCCGTTACCCAATATGATGCCGTCCATACGCGGGTCAACCCCGCCTTCGAGTATCGTCTCGCCATCTTTGGTGAAGCGCCTAATGGTTGAGATGCCGCTCGATCCATTCCCGGTAGACACGGTATGGCCCATATCTATCAGGCCATCGCGCAATCCGGTCAAATCCTTATCCGAGTTGGAGAAGTCTATGGAGGTAGAGACGCTGTTGGCGGCGCCGATGTCATTGAGCGATGTGGCTTGCTGTGCGTCCAACCCCCAGTCCAGCACACCGATGACAGTCTTCAGCACGTACTGGATGATGGTGCCGCCGCCGGGGGAACCCGTGGCCAACAGGAAGTCGCCGGGCTCGGTCCCGTTGAACACCAGGGTCGGCGCCATCGTGCTGCGCGGACGCTTGTTCGAAGCAATGCGGTTGGCAACCGGCAGCCCTCCGGAAAACGGGTATGCCGAAAAGTCAGTCAGTTGATTGGAGAGCATGAAGCCCCCATCGGTCATGTGGAACGAGCCCATGGTCGACTCCACCGTCGTGGTCATCGCGACTACGTTGCCGTAGGCGTCAACGATGGAGAAATGAGAGGTGCCGTATTCCTCCGTCTTGTCCACGCCCAGCGGAATGTCGCCCAGATCACCGGCCGGGGCTACGCCCAAGCTCTTGCCGCTGATCAGAGCGGCGCGACTCTTGAGGTAGGCCGGATCGAGCATCGACGACAAGCCATTGCCTGGCAGCGGGATGAAATCGGTGTCGGCCACGTATTTGTCGCGGTCGGCGTAAGCCAGCCGTTCGGCTTCCGAGACGTAGTGCACACCCATCACGCTGGGAATGCCGCCGTCAATTTCAGGATCGGTGGGCGGATAGAGCGACAGGGGGAAGTTGTTGAGAATGCCCAGGGTCTGTGCGATGGCAATCCCCCCGGAGGAAGGCGGCGACATCGAGCAGACGTAGTAGGCGCTGCGATAAATGGAGCAGACCGGATCGCGCTTGATGGCTTTGTAGTTGGCCAGATCTTCCAGCGTTATCAGGGACGGCGTGATCGGTACCGTTGATACGCCGTCACCTGCGGTTTGTCCCGCCTTTTTCACGATGTCCTCGGCGATCGGGCCAGCATACAAGGCATCGGCGCCCTGTTCAGCCAACGTCTGAAGGGTCTTGGCGTATCGGGCGTTGGTCATCTTTTCGCCGGCTGTGTACGGTTGGCTTGTGTCGTTATTGTGGTAGAAGACTGACATCGCATTGGCATCCCGCGCGAGGTTGTTTCTAGTGTTGCCGCTGAGGACGTTGGCCAGGCGCAATGGGGTCGGGAAGCCGTCGGCTGCCAACTTGATGCCCTCGTCGAACAGCTTGTTCCACGGCAGTTTGCCGTGTTCCGAGTGCGCCAGGCCAAGCATGCGCATGGTGCCGGGCACGCCGATGGAACGGCCGCTGCCTTGAGCGCTCGGCACAGGCGCCCCAGGACGATTGTTCGCACTGTTCGCCTGACACTCGGCATCGTTCTGATCCTGGCACCACAAGTAATAATTATTGGCGGCGGCGGGCGCTTTCTCGCGGCCGTCGTAAGCAGTAACCTTCTTTGTCTTGGCATCGTAGTACATCAAGAATGCGCTACCGGCGATGGTGGTCATCTGCGGTTCCGCGAGACCGAGCACAGCCTGCACAGCCACGGCGGCATCCACCGCGGACCCGCCGGCCTTCAGTATTTCGCAACCGGCCTTGCTGGCCAGCGGCGTGTTGGCAACCACCATGTACTTGCTGGAATGCTTGGCCTTGTTGCCCTTGTGAAAACCCGCCACTCCAACGGCCGGATCACCGGGCTCACCGGAGCCGACCTCGACGGGGGAGCCATCCGCCAGAAACGCGCAACTGTTCGGATCGGAATCCACGATCAACTCGGGTTCCGCGCCCGGATCGGTCCCTGTCCCGTGATGAGAACCGCCGCCGCCGCCACATCCGGCGAACAACAGAGCGATTGCAGATGGAAGCACTGCCATTGCCAAAACTTTATTCATTTTCATCGTAACCCTTTCCTATCTTATAAAAGGAACTCGGAATGCCTGCCGACAGACGGCCTCGCTATACAAGCAAATTCCGGACCATAACTAAGGGCTTTGCAACGAGGCCTGTTTAAGAGCCGTATCATTAATCTGCGTATTTAGCCCGTGGGTAAGTAGATCACCATTTTTGGGATTTCTGTCAAAAAATGCACCAAAATGGCTTACGGTTGATCACGACAATCCCTGAGGATCGCCGTATGTGGTCAGCCGCTGGTCTCGATGAGTTGAGATTCCAGGGCGTATCTGCCAAAAATCGGGGCACGCCACCAACGGTGGGGCGCCCCGATTGGGAGACAGGTCAGGCGATTGGCCTCTTTTCTCCAGCCTCGCCTGACGCCGCCGTCAGCGGCTTGGGTTCATTACAGCGCGCCGTCGCCCAGAATGATGCCTTCACGACGCGGGTCAACACCGCCTTCGAGTACTGTCTTGCCATCCTTGACAATGCGTCTGATGGTCGAGACGCCACTCGATTGCGACGAGGTCGACACGGTGGCGTGACCCAGGGCTTTCAGGCCATCGCTCAGGGCTGTCAGATCCTGCGTCGGGTTTGAGCCGTCGATGCTGGTCGTGGCGCTGTTGCTGGCGCCGAAGTCATTGAGCGACGTGGCTTGCTGGGCGTCCAGATTCCAGTCCAGCACACCGATGATCGTCTTCAGCACGAACTGGATGATGCTGCCGCCGCCAGGCGAACCCGTGGCCAACAGGAAGTCGCCCGGTTCGACGCCGTTGAACACGACGGTCGGCGCCATCGTGCTGCGCGGACGTTTGCCCGGAGCAACGCGGTTGGCGATCGGCACGCCCTGAGCGTCAAACGGCTGAGCCGAAAAATCGGTCAACTGGTTGGAGAGCAGGAAACCGCCGTCGGTCATGTGGTACGAACCCAGGCCCGATTCCACCGTGGTGGTCACCGAGGCCACGTTGCCATACGCGTCGACGATGGAGTAATGAGTGGTGCCGTGCTCCTCCGTCTTGTCCACGCCCAGGGGAACATCGCCCAGATCGCCCGCCGGCCTTACGCCTACGCTCAGCCCGCCGATCAGCGCGGCGCGGTTCTTGAGGTAGACCGGATCGAACATCGTCGACAAACCATTGCCCGGCAGCGGGATGAAGTCGGTGTCGGCCACGTATTTGTCGCGGTCGGCGTAGGCCAGACGTTCGGCTTCAGTGACCAGGTGCACGCCCATCACGCTGGGAACGCCGCCTTCGTTTTCCGGATTGATCGGCGGATAGAGCGATAGGGGGAAGTTCTCGAGAATGGCCATGGCCTGAACAATGGCGATGCCTCCGGAGGAAGGCGGCGACATCGAGCAGACGTAGTAGGCGCTGCGATAAATGGAGCAGACCGGATCGC
>BNUC01000072.1 GCA_025997075.1 Betaproteobacteria bacterium
ACCGGGAGCGGGCGCGCGCCATGTTCGAGCTCATCGCTGAGGAGAACCCGGCGGGAGCGCAGCCATGACCCAGATCAACGCCGTGAATCCCAATCCGTACGCTACGTCGACGTCGGGCGTCACGGGCGTCGACCCGCGTATTCCGGCAAATGGCGGCGGAGACACGCTTCCCCCCGTCGTCCCCGAAGGCGCGGGCACGGGCGGCGCGGCGCTCTCCTTACCAACGCTGGCGCAGCCCAAACTGATCCCGCCCGACCTGCTCGGCATGTCGCTGGAGCAGATCATCGAGGCCGTGGGGATGCAAACACGTCAGGTCGCAACCCAGACCGGCGTGGAAACGCTGAAAGCCAGGGCGGCGGAACGCGAAGAAGCCAACAAGAAGTCGATCGAGGAAACCCAGAAGCAGCTCGAAAAGTTGAAAGAAAAGGAGAAACTGAGTCCTCTCATGAAGGCGCTCAAATGGATTGGCATGGCCTTGAGCGCGATCGCTTCCGTCGTCACCGTCGCGGTCGGCGTGCTGACCGCCAATCCCGTCCTGGTCGCCGCCGGTGTGATCATGGCGGTGATGGCGGTCAACAGCATCGTGAGCGAGGCCACGGACGGCAAGGTCAGTATCGCGGCAGGCATCGCCAAGCTCGCGGAGGCCTGTGGCGCGTCCGAGGAGACGGCGAAATGGATTGGCTTCGCCTTTGAAATGGCGATTACCCTGGTGGGCGTGTGTCTGAGCTTTGGCGCGGGCCTGACGGCTTCCGCCGCCAAGGCGGCGGAGGCGGCGGGCACAGTCGTCAACTTCCTGGCCAAGGCGTCTTCGGTGACGAGCGTGTTGAGCGGCGTCAACACCATGATCGGCGGCGGGGTGAGCATCGCCAACAGCGTCTATGATTACCAGATCACCAACTCCAAGGCGATGCAAAAAGAACTGGAAGCTATTATGGAGCGCCTGCGCGCGGCCATCGAAATGGAAACGGATTTCCTGGAGGCGGTCATGAAACGCGTCGAAGAACTGCTGGCGGATGTCAAGGAAATCGTCGAAGGCAATAATGAGGCGCAAGCAGCCATTCTAACGGTTCAAGCGCCGAGCGCGGCATAAGGAGCCCATGATGTCGAACATTACCAGTGTCAGCAATATCCCGAATTTTGACCGCCCGACCTACGAGAGCCTGATCAAGGAGGCGAAGTCCAACGGGGTGAGCGCGAGCCAGGTCGATCAGCTCTTGCTGGAAGGGGTCAAGCTCAAAAACAGCGATTTCACCGCGGCGGCCGCGGCGGTGCGCACCGATATTCCCCGGCTCGCGCCGCCCGACGGGCCGGATTTTGCGCGCGTCGCCGAATTCGGCGTCGTGCCTTCGCCGGGCAGCCTGGTCATGGGCCTGATTACCAAAACCGCCGCCGAGCAGCGCCAGCAGAATCAGGAAATCCGGCAGCAACAGGTCGACGCGGTCGCCCAGTCGATGAAGGCCGAAGCGGATAAAATGCGCGACATGGCGGCCACCCAGTTGGCGCTGGGCATTGCCAGCGGCCTGCTCACCATCGCCAGCGGCGCGGTGCAGGCAGGCATGGCGGGCGCGGCCCTCGCCAGCAAGCCGGGAACGGTGAATACTGATGGTCTGGCGCCGAAACAGGCCTCGGCTGCCAATAACGCCAGTATGAACGTGCACTCATCCCAACTCACGCTGATGAATACGAGAGCACAAGGCATCAGTCAAGGCGTTGGCGGTTTTGCCTCCATTATGAATGCGGTCAGTGAGTTCATCGGCTCCCAGGCCCAGGCGGAGTTCAAGGAAATGGAGGCGGATCAGGAAAAAATGCGCGCTTATGGCGAATCGGTAAAAAGCATGGACGATGCCTTGAAAGAACTGATTCAGAAGACGCTTGAGGCCCAGAACGCCGTCCAGCAGGCGCAGAATCAGGCGCGGACGAGAATTCTGGGATAAATGATGAGCCGATTCGACGCCGCGCTGAACGCGCTGGAAGCGGAAACCGGCTGGAAGCCCGTGGCGGATGAGGCCGATGCGCCCGCCACGGCGCGTTTTGATCTTGCCGGGCTGAGCTTTTCCATGGCGGCGCCGGATGACCGCCACCTTTATTTCACCTACCGCCTCGCGGAGCTGGCGTCCGATGAAGACGCGCAGGCCAGGGCACGGGGCTATGCGCGCATGGCGGCGGCGGCATTCAGAACCCGGCATGCGGCGCTGTCTTTGTACCAGCGCGCGTTTTATTTGTCCCAGGAAGTGGATTTGACGGCAATCGACGTAGCAGATGTGCCGGTTTTCTGTCAGAAATTTCTCAACGATTGCGACTGGTGGCGGAAAAATTTCCCGCCTGCTTGATGAATCACTTTTTAAGGGACTTCCCATGAATACCACGTCTTCTCAAGGTATCTTCACGCAGTTGATCGCGGCGCTCACCCGCCAAACTGGCATTGATCTCCCCATCGACGAAAACGATAGCTGTACGCTGGCTTTCGACGATATTCCGGTCACGCTCCAGTATTTCCGCACCGATGGGCGCATCCTGTTTTACGGCGTTATCGGCGAGATTCCGCCCGACCCCGCCACCCGCCAGGCGCTCTACACCCGGCTGCTGGAAGCCAATTTCCTCTTCCATAAAACTGGCGGCGCCACGCTGGCGGTCAATGAAGCCGCCGGTCTTGTCACTTTTCAGCAGGCGGAATTGGCGCTTGCGCTCAGCGAAACTGATTTTTTGAACCTGCTCGAAAGCTGGGTGCAACTGGCGAGCTATTGGCGGGGCGTGTGCCTGACTGATACTTCCGCCCCCCCAGGGCCTGATTCAAACGCCGAAAACCAGACTGCTTCGGCCTGGATGCGCGTTTGAATCCATTTTCACCATCGGGAGAAATATCATGCCTAACGTAAGCCTTGATGCCTTTCGCGGCATTGCTACGCAACAAAATGAATCTGCGCAAATCACCCTTAAAGGTGATACTGGCGAGCTGAAAACACGCGGACTGTGGGGGCAATTTAAAAACTTTTTCAATATCGGCGGCAAGGCAGCAAAAAACCAGGCGACCGTACAGGCATTCTGTAACACTATTACCCAGGAAATGGGCAGGGATTTGGGTGGAGCTGCCAAAGCGTTTCTTGGCGGGGCGCTGGCCGAGAAGAAGCCATTAACCGGTAATATGATCCAGACGACGCTCCATTTGCTGGAGCATGAACAAGGACGCATCGCCCAGCATAATCAGGATATGCTCGCCCGCTACCTGACAGAGCAGCCGGGGCAGGAGAGAAGTCCTTTTGAGGCGGAAATCGCCAAGTATCTCCCGCCGGGCGTGGAGTTGCAGCAAGGCGATGCGGACGAGATACTCGGAAGGTTGCGGCAAACGGTCGATAGATGCACCGCCGAGCATGAGCCAGTCATCCTGGAAACTCTGAATGCTTATATCCATCGTTATTGCGATGTGCTGGAATCTGCGGACGGTACGTTCATGGAGCGCCTGAATCAATTTTGTCGGGAGGGTATCCCACCCCTTACAGGGCCGCAGATAAAGGAACTCCGGCCCTTGATTATCGCTGCCAACGTGCGGGATGAAGGCGATTTGCGCGCAGCGATGGATTTTATGCGGGATTTTCAAGGCAAGATTCCAGAATTGCGCGGCTTGGACGCCTCTGGCGGCAGTGTCGATTTGGTCGCTTTGCTTGGAGATCTCAACGCATCCAAGGAGCGGGCGTTTACTGCTAACGGCGTCGGCGGGGAGGGCAGGAGATCCGATGTCTTCGAAATCATAAACCTCGCCGTGCAAAGTGCGTTCAAACTGGACGGAACGCAGACAGACGCGATGGGTGAAATCGGGGCGAAATTGTCCGGATTCGCCGCGAAGAATGTCCTGAAAGCCCTCAACACCGCCATAGATCTTCTCGGAACCCCCCCCACCGTCGCCCCCGGCGAGGCTCCCCCTCCCCCCACTGTCGCCCATCTCCCGGCCATGGCTCTGAAGGGAATGTTTTCGGGTTTGCTTACTCCCCTGAACCTCATGGGCGCTATTACCGATGCTCAAGTCGACAAATTACCGATGCTGAGCGGCATAAGCAGTTTTACAGATCAGCAGCTCCAGATCTATTTCCACTTGTCCGGTCTGCTGCCGGACAATGCTGTCGGTGTGAAACTCGGTGTGGAACTCGACAGCTTTCAGGCCATCAGTCAAGTGCATATCCCGCTGAAGGATCTGGTTGCGGCACTCGGCGGCTTGAAGGTCGTCAGGGATCAAGCGCCTATCCCGCTGGACGATCTGGCCTTGCTGGCGACCACGCTGGGAATCTCCGCTCCCGGTGAAAAAGCATATACGCTCCATGGTGCCGCCTGTATTTTATTCAGCGCGCTGACCGAGATGAAGCTTGCTCAGCACGATGGTCTCCCTTTTACGCCTCAAACCGTCTGGCATGCCGTTTTCCAGCAGGAACCGGATGCCAGCGTCACCTCGGCCAATCTGGCCTCGAAGCTCACCGAGGCTGTGGAAAAAATCCTGAACGAGCGCATCGACAGGCAGGGAATCAGCGATATGAAAATAACGGAGATGGCCTGGCCGAATGCCATGAATGCCGCTTCGTATGGGATCAGCCCCTTCAGAGCGTTTGATTTGTTGCTCGCCGAAAACAAGGCAGGGGCGTCCGTGGAATTCAGGGATATTTCACCTTTGAGCGGTTCCGCTCATGAGCCGCTTGACACGGCCGAGGAGTTTGGCCTGGCGCAAATGACGCTCGATTTCCCCCGCGTGGGCTATGGCGTCACCCCGGCTCCTGTACTTGCCTCTTTGACGGTGAATGACGGGGAAGCGATTCAATTCAATGACGACTTGATAGCGGACGGGCAGCAACGGGCGAATTATCGGGCTGGCGGGCGGGACAATCCCATTATTCAGGGAGTCATGGACCAGGTCAGGACTCTATGCGGCGAAGGGGACGGGGCGATACCCCAGCGGGCCAGCGTGTACCTGTTGCTCAGCCAGTTTGCCCTTGGTCAATTGCGTTTCATGTCCTCCCTGGTTGGCGCGGTGCTGGACGAACACTCGGCCTGCGAGATGAAACTGGATCGTCTGGACAACGGCGAGGTTCGCCTTCGTCTTGAAACGGTGGAGGGAAGCCATGGCTATGCTAAGCTTGAATTTATGATCGCCCCCAATGGAAACTACCGCCAGACCGATTTCCTGCTTGCCCATGAACGGCCAAACCCGGCGTAAGCACATGATTATTATGGTTTCATCCGGGAAAGGGCGGGTCTTCGCCCGCGGACAAGGGGAAACAGGGTGGCGAACAGCAGACTGACCAGACTGGCTCAGGACACCGGGCTGATTTCGGCGCAATTGCCGCTGGAATCTCCCGGCGGCGGGCGGCAGGTGCTGGCAATCGGCGGTAAATGATGAGCCGATTCGACGCCGCGTTGAACGCGCTAAAGGCGGAAACAGGCTGGGAGCCACTGCCGCCGGAGGGAAACGCGGAAAACACGCGGGGCGCGGCGCGTTTCGCGCTCGACGGTTTGACGTTTTCCATGACAGTTCCGGATAATCGCCATCTTTATTTCAGCTATTGCCTCGTGACGCTCGCGACCGATGAAGACCCGCAAGTCCGGGCGTGGAATTATGCCCGCATGGCGGCGGCTTCGTTCAAAACCCGGCGAACGGTGTTATCGTTCGCCGGGGGCGCGTTTTATTTGAGCCAGGAAGTCGATTTGACGACGGACGATGTGGAACAGACGCCGTTTTTCTGTCAGAATTTTCTTAACGATTGCGATTGGTGGCGGGAGAATTCCTCTTCCGGCCGGTGAATTCAGGGATCAAATGTCAGGTTTTCGGGTATCGGATGTCAGGGATCAGGTATCAACCCTAAAACCCGTTCTGGGAGCGCCCTCAAGCGGGGTTGGTTTTACGATGAATGCCATTGAAATGACGGTAAATTTTCTCGATCCAAGCGATACGCGCCTGAAAATCGCGCCCGGCTCTCACCACTCTGTCATTCCCGCGAAGGCCCAAACCCGCCGTTCGGTTTTGATTCCTGGGAGCGCGGGCGTCCCGCCCGCAGGTTTAGAAGAGCGGGCGGGACGCCAGCGCTCCCAGGGTGGCTGATATGACTCCGGCCCGCCGGTTCCGCGCTTTCCTGCTTGCCGCGCTGCTGGCGTTGTTCGCGCCCGTGTTACAGGCCGCGCCCGGCGGTGTTTTTCGCGCGCCCTATACCCATTACGCCCATCAGGAACCGCTCTCCGACGCGCTTGCGGATTTCGCCCGCGCTCAAGGCTACCGGGCCGATGTGTCCGACGCGCTCGCCCGGCGCGAAGGCCGTCTGAGCGGGCGTTTCGATAAGATTCCGCCCCGGCGGTTTCTGGAGAGCATGGAACGCGCTTTCGGGGCGCACTGGTATCTGTCGTCCGACGCGACCCTGCATTTTTATCACGCCAGCGAGTTCCGCCGGATTTTCCTCCAGGCTCCTTCGCTGGGGGTTGACGCGCTTTTCCGGCAGTTGATGGAAACCGGAATGGTGTCCGCGCAATTACCGCTGGAACCGCCCCGCGGCGGACGGAATGTCCTGGCGATCGGCGGGCCGGAACCTTACGTGCAGGCGGTGGCGGTAATGGCGGAACGGCTGGATCAGGCTTCGGTGCGCAGTGTGATGCGGGTGTTCCGGCTGAAATACGCTTCCGCCGACGATTTGACCGTGGAGAGCATGGGGCGCAAGGTGACCGTTCCCGGCGTGGCTTCGCTGCTGCGCGCCATGGTGACGGGACAGGGCAGCACCGGAGGGACGGTCAAAACGGGAAAGGCCACGGTCGAAAAGCTGAAAGGTTCGGGTCTGGCGGCAAAGGGGGCCGATGCCGCGCCCGCACCGGAACCGGCGGGCGCCGAAAGCGCGGGCGGCGTGAGCATCGTTGCCGATCCGCGGGTCAACGCCGTGGTGGTGCAGGATCTGGTGGCGCGGATGCCTTATTACGAGCAGGTCATCGGCGATCTCGACAAGGAAACCCATCTGATCGAAATCCACGCCGCCATCGTCGATATCGATAGCGACTATACCCGCGAATTGGGGCTGACCTGGGGCGGGCGGCGCACGAACGGTAACGTGGAGATCGGCGGGGAGGTCTCTCTGCCCCAGCCGGGCGACGCCGGCGGCATCCTGTCGACGATTTATACGCACGGCAACAGTTATTTCGTCGCCCGTATCCAGGCGATGGAAAAAAACGGCGTCGCGCGGATGCTGGGGCGTCCTTCGGTGCTGACCACCGACAATCTGGAAGCGACGCTGGAAAATATCACGACTTATTATGTGTCGGTCAGGGGGCAGGAAGAGGTCGATTTGTTCAAGGTCGAGGCCGGGACCGTGCTGCGGGTGACGCCGCATATCATCGAAAACACGGCGCGCGGGCCGTCGATCAAACTGTCGGTGACGATGCAGGACGATCAGGAGAACAGCGGCGCGGCGACCACCGGCGATATGGCGATTCCGCCGATCAAGCAGACGAAAATCAATACCCAGGCGATTATCGACGCGGGGCAAAGCCTGTTGATCGGCGGTTATTACTATGAGGAAAAACGCACGGGCGAGGACGGCGTGCCGGGATTGATGCACCTGCCCTTGCTGGGCAACCTGTTCAAGAGCACGACCACCAGCACGCGCCTGATGGAGCGTCTGGTGCTGATTACGCCGCGCATCATCCGGCTGGGCGAAAATAACGCCTTGCCGGCGCAGGTTTCCGGCAACGATTTCCTGCGCGAACCGGGACAGGCCGATTACGCTCCGCGCGATCCGGTACCGGCCGGCTTCGCTCCGCGCGAACAGGAAGGCGGCGGGGAAAGTGGCATGGAACATGGTAAGGACAGCGCCCCATGAAACCGCTGCTGGAACTGCGCGTGTTGAGCGGCCCCGCTCTGGGAGCGGCCATCGAACTGGGCGCGGGGCGCTATGTCGTGGGGGCGGACGACGGCTGCGATGTCGTGCTGGCGGCGGATACGTCCGTGGCCGGACGCCATCTGACGCTGGAGATTCACGCGCAGCCCAACGCGGCGGACGGTATCCGGGTCGAGGCGCGGCCCGTCGACGGCGAGCGCGTCGCGCTCAACGGTATCGCGCTGCCGGAAGAAGGGGCGACGCTGGCGAAGGGCGAGGCCGTGGGGCTGGGATTTACCGCGCTGGCATGGCGTCCGTGCGGCGAGCCGTGGGGGCCGATTACGCTGGTGCCGCTGGAATTCGCCCGGCTTGCGCCCGGTACAGCGGCTGTTTCAGAGACAGTGGCTGTTTCCGCGCCGCCAGAAACGGCGGGCGAGCCGTCCGCGGCAGACCTTGCGCCCGATCTTGCGTCCGGCGCGACCGGCGCGGGCAACGATGAGACGCGCGTCCCCGCGCCCGCCCCTGCTTCCGCCCTGTCACGCTGGGGCGGCGCTTCCCTGATTCTGCTTGCCCTGTTGTTTGTCCTGGCGTTGGTCTATACAAAAACGGATCATTCGAGAGACGCCGCCGCGCAAGCCCTGGCGGACGAACTCGAACGCGCCGGAATCCATACCGTGACGGTGCTCGAAGCGGAGGATTCCAAGGCGCTTCTGCTGCGCGGCGAGGTGGCCGACGACGAGGCCCTGGACGCGCTGACGCGGATCGCCAGCGCCCAGCCTTTGCGGACTTATCTGGAGGTGCGGGTGGGGCAGGATTTATTGCGCGCGCTGCAGGAAACCCTGAACGCGCACGATTTTTATCCTGAATTCAGCTACGCGGACGGGGGCCGCCTGCACTTTGCGCTCTATCTGAAGGATGGCCTGACGGAATCCCGCCTGCTGGAATTGGGACGGGATATACCCCGGCTCGCGCAGGCTTCGCGCAAGGTCGTTTACGCGCAGGATGTCGCGCCCGTGCTGGCGCGGGAATTACGCGCGCTCGGCCTGGACGACGCCAGGGTGAATTATCTGGCCGGGAAAGTGCGCCTCCCTTACCGTCTGACGCCGGAGGCCGGACAGCAGTTGGCCCTGGCCCTGGCGCGGGTACGGCAGAGTCTGGGCGTGCCCATCGCCTTCCAGATGCACGGCGCGGCGGCGGATTCCGTGGCGGCGGGAGCGGTTGGCGCGGTTGGCGCGACGACCGAGAATGAGCAAAGGCCAGACTTCGCGCCCGTTCATGCCGCCGAAGCCCAGGCTGAGGTCACGGCGAACGACGCCAAAAACGGGCTGGGCGGGCTTGACGTGATGAGCGTTACGCTGGGGGCGATGCCGTTCGTGACGATGAGCGACCGGCAAAAACTTTTCTCCGGAGCGGTGTTGCCGGGCGGCTTCGTTCTGGTGGGTATTCACACCGATCGGCTGGTGTTGCAAAAAGATCAGGAAACTTTCATCCATTCATTAAAGGAGACGCCATGAGTGAAGCCTTCGTTTCGTTATTCGATGCCGTAGACAAGCATTCATCGCTTGCGCCCGACCAGGTCCGGGAACTGCGCGATGAGGTATTTTCGATCCGGCAAAAGGTCAGGCAACATCTGGATCGGGGGCTTGCTCCCGATGAAACCGAAGCCGCCCGCGGTTTGTTGCGGGCGGCGGAAATCGCGGAAGAAATCGTCGGGCGGCTGGCTGCCTGATTTTCATATATCGGGAGAATAATCATGTCAATGTTAGAGGCAGTACACACGCTCATGTCTTCGGTGGAAACCAAGGCCACGAGTATGCAAGAAAAGATTGAAAAGGCGACCCAGAACAAGGATGAACTGGAACAGATGGATTTGCTGAATATCCAGTTCCAGTTGGGCCAATACAACGCGATGATCGAAGCCGCTTCTTCCATCGCCAAGGGAACCACGGAAGTGTTGAAATCCCTCGCGCAACGCACGAGCTGACCGGAGCAAGGCATACCATGATCGTAAACGACAGAGAACTTTCCCGCCTCGTCGAGGCGGGTCTTGCCGCCGCGCACCGGGGCGAAGTTGCCCGCGCCCGCGCCTTGTTTGAAAATCTGCTCCTTTATAAGGATTTTGCCCCCGTCCATATCGGTCTGGCCTTGACCTATCTCGTGGCGGGCGATTTCGGTCAGGCCGAGACGATACTGAAAAACGATGTGCTCGCCGCCAATCCGGCGGACGCGGATGCTTTGGCCTTGCTGGGGCTGACCTTGAGCTTCGCCGGACGTGTCGAGGAAGGCGCGGCGCTTTTCGAGCGCGTGCCCAAAGAAGGCGCCGCCGGAAAACTGGTCGCCACCTTCTCTTCGTTTTCGGCCTGACGACGACCAAGAAATGAAAAACATGTTCCTGTCCGTCAAAAAAACCGTGGCGCTGGCGGGGCTCGTCCTGCTGCTTTCCGCGTGCCAGCAGGAGTTATATGGCAGTCTGGCGGAAAACGAAGCCAACGCGATCCTGGAAACCTTGCTGGAAAACGGCATCGACGCGGAAAAAAAATCCAGGGGCAAAAGCGGCTTTTCCATCGAGGCGCCCAAGGACGATGTTGTGCGCGCGCTGAAAATCCTGGGGAATCACAGTTTGCCCAGGGAAAAGTTCAAGAGCATGGGCGATGTTTTTTCCGGCCAGGGCATGATCGCCTCGCCCACGGAAGAACAGGCGCGGCTGGCGTTTGCGCTGTCGCAGGAACTGGCCGCGACTTTTGCGAAAATCGACGGCGTTCTGACCGCGCGCGCGCACGTGGTGCTCGGCTACCATGACTCGGCGTCGGGGACCAGCACGCCGGCTTCGGTCGCGGTTTTTTTGCGCCATGTGCCGAATTCGCCGGTCGCCGACTTGCAGGGCAAAATCAAGGAAACCTGCGTTCAGTCGGTGCCGGGACTGGTCTATGAAAAAGTTTCCGTCATGCTGGTGCCGGTCAGGACGGAGGTGGTTTTGCCGGAAGCGAGAAAAGACGACGCGGGTAAAGAACTGCTTTACGGCGGCTGGGGTCTGGCCGCGCTCGCCTCCGGCATCGCGGTTTATGCCATGCGCCGGCGCAAGCCTCGCGCCGGCGCGCAGGATTCGTAAGGTTCCGGCATGAACGCGGATTTCGCTTATCTCACGCAAAATCCACGACTTTTTCGCGCCGTGCTGGATTTCAACCGCTTTTACGAAGCGCCGGATTTTGGTTTGGCGCAGGCGGGCTCACCGGCGGCGCGCCTGGCCGCCGAACTGGCGGCGCGCCCCCGCTTGTGGCGCGGCTTCGGCCTTGAACGCGAGCCGCCGGAGCTGTGGTGTTTCGAGCCGGTGGAAAATCGTCTGGCGCTTTTGCCGTTCCCGGCGATCGAGCGTCTGGCGGCTTACTGGAGCGCGGTGGTGCTCGCCGACACGTTCGCCAGGACGCTGGACGGCCAACGCTTGCGGCACGCCAAAGAAGTCGTCGGGCAGGATGTTTTCCATTATGCCCTTCGCCAGGGCCGCTTGCAGTTGGGGCGTCTGCGCCACGCATGGATTCCTCCGTCGGCGGAACTTTTGTCGGACCAGATTTTGCGCTATCCGGGGCAAAAGCTCCTCCGGCTTTGCCTGGGCCTGTGGCCGGACGATCTGCGCGCGGCGTGGCTGACGCGCTGGCGCGCCGACGCGCAGGCGGCGAAAATCCTGCCCGTGGCGCAAGACCGCGCGGAGGAAAATCGCGCGCTATGGGAAGAATCCTGGCCGGGTGTCGAAAAATTACTTTTTACCGAGGTGGCTCCAGCATGGCAACCGTGTTTCAGTTAATGGATTCCGATCATTCTCCCCGCCTTTCGCTCAAGCCAGGGCAACGGGTTCTGAAAGCGGACGACGCGCTTGTTTTTGTCGAGGCCGAAAAATTGTTCGCCGAAATCCGCGAACGCGGGCGCGAGAGCGCGCTCAAGGCGGAAGAAGTGTATCGCCAACGTCATGAAGCGGGGTATCAGGACGGTCTTCGCGCCGGCAAGATGGAATACGCGAGCAAGATCATGGAAACGGTCATGAGTTCGGTGGAGTATCTCGAACACTTGGAAGTGTCGCTGGTCAGGATCGTGGGCGAAATCGTGCGCAAGCTGCTCGGGGAAATGAACCACGACGAAATGATCGTCCGCCTCGTGCGGCAGGCGTTGCAGACGGTAAAAGGCGAGCGCAAGGTCGTCGTCCGCGTATCGAGCAAGGATGAAGCCGCGGTGCGGCAGGGCCTGGCCGGTTTGCTTCAGCCGCATGGCGGCGAGAGCGGTTTTCTCGATCTCCTGGCCGATCCGGAGTTGCCGCCGGGTTCGTGCGTCCTGGAGAGCGAAATGGGCGTGGTCGAGGCCAGCCTGGAGATGCAGTTGAAAAACCTGGAGAACGCGCTGCTTTCCAGGGTCAAAAACGCGAGACGAGGTTGAGTATGCAAATTTTCTTCCTCGCCAGGTAAACGCAGATGGCTTTTGAATACCTCACGACCTTGCTCGAAGAAACCGTCAGCGGTATTTCCATGCTGGATGTGCGGGGCCGTGTCGTGCAGGTGGTGGGAACGATCATCCGCGCGGTCGTGCCGGGGGTGAGGGTCGGGGAAATCTGCGTGCTCCGGAATCCGCGCAGCAACTGGACCTTGAACGCCGAGGTCGTGGGTTTCATCAAGAATGTGGCGCTGCTGACGCCATTGGGCGATTTGCAGGGCATTACACCGGATACGGAAGTTGCGCCCACCGGGAAAATCCATTCCGTGCCGGTGGGAAAAGATTTGCTGGGCCGGGTGCTCGACGGGCTGGGCAGCCCGATCGACGGCGGGCCGCCGCTGATGCCGGCCGGGTTTTATCCGGTTTATGCCGATCCGCCCAATCCGATGAAGCGCAAGCTGATCCAGCGCCCGATGCCTTTGGGATTACGCGCCCTCGACGGCGTGCTGACCTGCGGCGAAGGGCAGCGGATGGGGATTTTCGCCGCGGCGGGTGGTGGCAAAAGCACGCTGCTGTCGAGCATCATCAAGGGCGCGGCGGCCGATGTGTGCGTGCTGGCGCTGATCGGCGAACGGGGCCGCGAAGTGCGTGAATTCATCGAGCACGATCTGGGCGAGGAAGGGCGCAAGCGGGCCGTGCTGGTGGTGTCGACCTCGGACCGTTCGTCGATGGAACGGCTGAAAGCCGCCTACACCGCGACGGCCATCGCCGAATATTTCCGCGATCAGGGGCAAAAGGTTTTGCTGTTGATGGATTCGGTGACCCGGTTCGGGCGGGCGCAGCGGGAAATCGGCCTGGCCGCCGGGGAACCGCCGACGCGGCGCGGTTTCCCGCCTTCGGTGTTTTCCACCTTGCCGCGTCTCATGGAACGGGCGGGTAATTCCGAAAAGGGGTCCATCACCGCGCTTTATACCGTGCTCGTCGAAGGCGACGACATGACGGAGCCGATTGCCGACGAGACGCGCTCCATTCTCGACGGCCACATCGTGCTTTCCCGCAAGCTCGCGGGCGCCAACCATTATCCGGCCATCGACGTGATGGCCAGCGTGAGCCGCGTTATGGGGGCGATTACCGACAAGAGCCATCGTGAGGCCGCGCAGAAATTACGCGCCATCCTGGCGAAATACGCCGAAATCGAATTGCTGGTGCAGATCGGCGAATATCAGAAAGGCAACGATGCCGAAGCCGACCGCGCGCTGGAGAAAATCGGCGCGGTCAATGCTTTTTTACGCCAGGGGCTGGACGAACATCCCGATTTTGAATCCACCCTTGCCGAACTGAAACGGGCGGTGGGCTGATGGCCGCGATTTATCCGCTCGCGGGGATTCTTTTCATCCGCGATTTCCGGGTCGACGCGGCGGCCAAGGCGGTCAGCGTGGCGGAAGCGGCGTTGCGCGATGAGCAGGCGAAATGCGCCCGCCGCCGCGAAGAACACGCGGCTTACCGGATATGGCGCGTCGAGGAAAGCGCGCGCCGCTACCAGAAAATCATCGGGCAATGCCTTGGCCTGGGCGATGTGGATAAGTTCAAGAAGGGGCTGGCTTTGCTGGCCGATGAAGAATTGCAAAAAGAAGCCGCCGTTCAGGAAGCGGCACGGGCGGTCGAGGCGGCGCGTCAAAATGTCGCCACGGCGCGTCAATCCTGGCGAAACGCCGACCTCGACCGGCAAAAAATTCTTTATCACCGCGAGCAATGGCAAAAAGACCGCGCCGTGGAAGCGGCGCGCGCGGAAGATATGGAGATGGAAGAATTCAAGCCCGTGCTGTTCGTGGCGGAAGCCGGGGCCGAGAAATGAAATTAGCGACAGGCCTGAAGGCATGTCGCTAATTTCTTGCTGCGGTGGCTTTGCGCTGGCGGTTATAATGGCAAGTCGGATTGACTCGTATATAAAGGCGTAACTATTATGCTGTTATCTTGTGAAGAAGCGGGCGATCTGCGGGTTGCCGTCATTGAAGGCCGGATCAATGGCGCTAATGCGGGCGATCTGGAGGAAGCGTTGCTCGCCTTGCTGGACAAAGGGTCGCAAAAATTTGTTCTGGACTTTTCTGGCGTGGATTACATCTCCAGCGCGGGTTTGCGCGTCGTGCTGCTGGCCGCCAAGAAAATTTCAGCTTCAGCGGGGAGTCTGGTGTTATGCGGAATGCAGCCGGGAGTTTTTGAAGTGTTTGAAATGTGCGGTTTTGTCGATATTCTGACTATCGTCGATACCCGCGCCACGGCTTTGGCGCGGGTTTAATCCAACTGGAGGCGCGGCTGGCGCGGGAATCAGGAAGCCTCGCTGATACGTTCGCAGGTCGCCACGCCCTCGTACCAGGTCACGCAATCGACGGCGTTGTGATGTGATGCACCTCAAAGAGTTATGGCCTGGATAATGCTTTTATCGTAACAACTTCGGTTTGAAATCCCGCTCTTTAGAGCGTTTTCGAATCAAATGGATACAATTTCGCCGTCATTCCCGCGAAGGCGGGAATCCAGTGCGTTTTCTTCGGCCAGAGTGGCGGCAAATCAAAGAATGGCGACGCGTTGCGTCGGGAAGACCATTCTGGATTCCAGCCTTCGCGGGAATGATGTGGTAGAAATAGCGACTGTCTGCACATAAACGTAAAACGTGCAGCAGTGGGGTTGTAGGGGCGGTTCCGAATCCGCACCTACATGGTTTTGCGGCTCAAGAGCGCATAAAAAACCACCCCGAAGGGTGGTTTTGAACAGGGCCGGCAATCGGCCCCTGAATCAGCAGGCAATAAGGGCTATCACTGCTTCGACTCTTGCAAGAACCAGTCGCGCGCCATGACTCCCAGATTGGGGTAGTTGGAGAACATGCCATCCATGCCCATTTCAAAGAACTTGTTATATTCTTCAGCGGCGACAATGGCATCCGCCTTGCTGTACGTCCAGGAATGGACTTTCAAACCCGCGGCATGGGCCTGATCGATAAACTCCTTGGTCACAGGGTAAGCCGCCGTGGTGATGCTGACGCTGATGCCATCGGCAATGGATTTGGCCGTAGACAAACTCACCACGTTATTGGCGGTGGTGGTCGTCCCATTGACATTGGGGATACTTTCCTTGGGTAGAGCCGTGTTGTAGGCTAAACGCAGCTTGGCGACGCCATTGTCGATGACCGCATAGCCCAGCAAAATCTGCGGGATGCTCTTGCCTTGCGCCACTTGCTTGTCGTGCAGGCTCTTGATCGTGTCCCCGCTGAACGACTGGATGATGACCGGGACATCGGCTGAGGGAAGGCCCTTGGCGGCAAGCGCGTTCAGAATGCCGTCTTCCATCAGCGGGTCCGCCTGTTTGGCTTCGGGATAGATACCGATCGGCCGACCATATTTCACGCTCTGCGCCTTGGCGAAATCAATGAATTCGTCAAATGTCGGAATCGAGAAATTGTTGTAGCCGGGATCACTCGGCGTGTAGCCGGGATAGCTGTCTTCCGCGGTGCCGGCGTCCGAATACGTGACTCTCAGTTGCTTGATTTCGGCCAATGAGAAATCGCTGACGGGATAATTGGTATGGCCATTGCGCGGCGGACCAAAGACAGCAGCGACGTTGGTATTCTGATTAAGCGTATCATCGTGCATGACCACCAGAACACCGTCACTGGTGAATTGCAGATCGGGTTCGATGTAATCAACCCTCATCTTGATCGCCAGTTCGTAGGCGGCAAACGTATGCTCGGGCAGATAGCCGCTGGCACCCCGGTGAGAAGTTATCTGCGGGCCATCGGTGACGAATTTGTTGTTGGGCACATTGAACTGGTCGCGCGCCAAAATCGCCAGATCGGGATAGTTGCTGAACATGCCGTCCATGCCGATATCGAGATATTTGCGATATTCCTTTTGCGCCGCGATGGCATCAACCTTGCTGAACGTCCAGCCATGCACCTTCAAGCCGGCCGCATGCGCCTGCTCAATAAACTCGCGCGACACCATTGCCGGATCGAGCAGACAGTCGGCCGCGGAATCACCGATGCACACGCCGATGCCGTCGGCGATCTTTTTCACTTCGCTCAGATCGAGGATCGGCGCGATCCGGTCGTCTTCGATCCACAGCCCCAATTTGGCGACATTGCCTTCCATGACCGCCACGCCCAACAGAATCTGCGGGATCCTGGTGCCCTGCGCCTGCTGTTTGGCATGCAGACTTCTGATTGCGCTATCGTAGAACGACTGGATGAATACCGGGCTGTCCGGCTTGTTCAGCCCATACGCGGCGAGCGTGGCCAGGATGCCGTCTTCCATATCCGGGTCCGACTGCTTGGCCTCGGGATAGACGCCAATCGGGCGGCCATATTTTTCGCTTTGCGCCTTGGCAAACTGGACGACTTCCTCGAAGGTTGGAATTTTGAACGGGTCGGCCATGCTCGGCGTGAAGCCGGGATAAGTAGTTTTTGACGTGCTGCCCGCCGGCGGAACGACGGTCAGCGTTTTGAGTTCAGCCAGGGTGAAATCACTGACGGGATATTGGCTGTGACCGTTACGCTTGGCGAAGAGATCAGCGACATTGGTGGTGCGGTCAAGGTTATTGTCATGCATGGCGACCAGAACGCCGTCGCTGGTGGTTTGCAGATCGGGTTCGATGTAATCGACGTTCATCTTGATCGCCAGTTCATAAGCGGCGAGCGTATGTTCCGGCAGATAACCACTGGCGCCCCGGTGAGAAATCACTATGGGCTTGCCAATAGGCAAAGGAGTTGATGGGTTGTCGGGTGGTTCGACAGGGGTCGAACTATGATGACTGCTGCCACCGCCACATGCGGACAGCACGAGAGCTGTCAGCGACAGCATTAAAAGTTTCCTGTAATTCATATGGACCTCCAAAGTAGGGACGCTTTCCGGGTATTTTCTGTTTTGACTACGGAACCACTTGACAGTGGCAATCTCTCTGAAAAAACCATTCGTTTTTCGAACAGACACTTAAAATTTATATTTTCGCATAAGAATATAATATCTTCCAATGCGAACATTACGGTACGTGTTGCTGCCGTTTTTGTCAATAGTTTAGGCAGGGTCGGAGCATCAAAACTCACAAGCGGCGTGACCACGGTTCGGGTAGCCTCTTCTTTATGGTTATGGTGCGCAGGGCGTAAACATAAAGCGGCGCACATGAAAAAAGGCCGGCTTTGGCGGCCGGCCTTCAATCAGCAAACACCAAGAGGCATTACTGCTTCGACTCCTGCAAGAACCAGTCGCGCGCCATGACTCCCAGATTGGGGTAGTTGGAGAACATGCCATCCACGCCCATTTCAAAGAACTTGTTATATTCTTCAGCGGCGACAATGGCATCCGCCTTGCTGTACGTCCAGGAATGGACTTTCAATCCTGCAGCATGGGCCTGATCGACAAACTCTTTAGTCACAGGATAAGCCGCCGTGGTGATGCTGACGCTGACGCCATCGGCAATGGATTTGGCCGTAGACAAACTTACGACATTTGTGGCGGTGGTGGTCGTCCCATTGACATTGGGGATGGTTTCGCTGGGCAGACTGGTGCTGCTGGACAAACGCAGCTTGGCGACGCCATTGTCGATGACCGCATAACCCAGCAAAATCTGCGGGATGTTCTTGCCTTGCGCCACTTGCTTGTCGTGCAGGCTCTTGATCGTATCCCCGCTGAACGACTGGATGATGACCGGCGTACTGGCGCTGGCGGTTATTCCCTTGGCGGCGAGAGCATTCAGAATGCCGTCTTCCATCAGCGGGTCCGCCTGTTTGGCTTCGGGATAGATACCGATCGGCCGACCATATTTCACGCTCTGCGCCTTGGCGAAATCAATGAATTCGTCAAATGTCGGAATCGAGA
>BNUC01000073.1 GCA_025997075.1 Betaproteobacteria bacterium
TAACTCATTGAGCAGCGGAAGTGTTTGCAGGATGCGTTTTTGCATCACAACAGTCTCTCTATTTTTCATCCAGATACTGTTCAGTATTTTTATTTAATTGTTAATGTTATTTGGTAACAATCCCTAAAGTGACATTACCGCCGTATATGTCGCCGCCAGTGAGACCGTTAATCGTCGTCATCGTGCCGCTGTTTACGGCGGAAATATCAAAAATCGCGCTAGGATCATCGGCGAGCGAGACGCCGGAAGAGTTGGCGATACTGCCGCTGCCGGATAGCGCCAGCGTTCCCGTGCTAATCGTGGTTTCGCCCCTGTAGGTATTCATGCCGCTCAGGGTCAGCGTTACTCCCGTGTCGCTGTTTTGGGTCAGTGCGCCGCTGCCGGAGATGACGCCGGAGAGGGTTTGAGCCACGGTTTGAGTGAAAAGCAGGGTGCCATTGTTGATAATCTTTCCGGCATAACTGCCGCCGGTGCCCAGTTTGCCGGTGCCGGTGACTTGCATTTCCGATTCGACCGTGGTGTCGCCGGTGTAGGTATTTTCGCCGCTCAAAATCAGCCTCCCGACCCCGGCTTGGGTCAGGCTGCCGTTGCCGGAGATAACACCGTCGTAAGGCACGGTAGTGCTGTGGTTGAAGGTCACGTTGGCGCTGGCGCTGTTGGTGTAGATATTGCCCGCGATGCTTCCCGCGCCGGTGCCGTTGCCGAGTTGCAGCGTTCCGTCGCTGACCGTGGTGCCGCCGTCGTAGTCATTTGTGCCGCTCAAAATCAGCTTCCCCGCTCCTTGCTTGTTAATACCGCCGGAGCCTACTGCGGAGCTTGTAATCGGGCCGCTAAAGGTAATCTCGTAGGAGTTCGTGTTCAGCTTGACCAGCCCCGACGCGCCTGTGGGCGCGGTATCCAGCATATCGATGCCAGCAACGCCTGCGCTCGTGAAGTTGATGGTTTCAAAATTCTGCACGGAAAAGATGGAGTTTCCGGCGGCGAGATTCAGGGTATTGCCGGTGAACAGGTCGCCAGTCCCATTGGGAGCACCGCCGTAAATGGCTTTGTATGTTGCGCCGGAAGTACTGATGGTAACCTTGTTGGTGGTGGCACTGCCCGTACCTGAAGAAGCATACCCACCATAGATGTTGCCGCTAACCGTCCCTCCGCTGATGTTGACCTTGTTGTCGTCGGCAGAACCGGTAGTAGTGTACCCACCATAAATGCTGCCGCCAACCATCCCGCTGCTGATGGTTACAGTGTTGTCCGTGGACCTGGGCGCGGTGCCGCCGGTGGCATAAGCGCCGTAGACATCGCCGCTCGTCACCGTGCCGCTGATGGTTACGGTATTGCTCTTGGCGGTTACGGTGCCGCTGCTATCGGCGGCACGGGCGCCATAGACATCGCCGGTTGTTACCACGCCGCCGTTCTTTATGGCGACGGAGTGGCCCTCGGCTAACTGCGTGTTGATCGGCTGTGAAAGACCGTTTGCGTCCGAGCTGTTGCCGTAAACAGGTCCTGCGACAGAGGCGCTAATCTCTACAGGCGCGGCGAAAGCCGGAAACGGGAAACCGAGCGCCAGCAGCAGGCCAAGGGGGTACAGGCTGGGGCGGGCAGGCAAGGTCCACCCCAAGGCAGGAAAAAGTCCGACAACGCTACGCGCGATCGGGCGGATTAAAGGCAGGGCGGGATCTGCGATACCGCCGTTCGTTACATCCGGCGCGTTCTTCGATGCCGCCCTACCTATGCTTGCTTGCTTGCTTGCTTGCTTGCTTGCTTGCTTGCTTGCTTGCTTGCTTGCTTGCTTGCTTGCTTGCTTGCTTGCTTGCTTGCTAAAATTGTTGCGCCGGTTTTTGAAAAGTCAAGGGGATTTGTGGGGTTTTGCATGATTATTTTGCCCTCATGAATAGAAAATTTCTGCCTTCGCGCAGGTGGCCGCAAACCGGCACGGGGTTGATACCTGATACCTGATACCTGACATCTGATCCCTGAAACAGCGGCGAAGGACTGAAAAATATGTGATTTCTGCGCGACACGATGGAAGAAACAAAGCTCCGAATATTCCATGCCTTGGCACAAAAAATCAAATGTTTTTGCTGTTCAGGGATCAGGGATCAAAACCGGAAGGCAGGTTTAGGGTTCCTGGGAGCGCGGGCGTCCCGCCCGCTGGTTTAGAAGAGCGGGCGGGACGCCCGCGCTCCCAGGGCGTAGGTTGGGAAAGCCGAAATGTTATCGACTCGGCGCATCCCGACGGTACTTATCTTCCGGCGCTGTGTGCCGCAAATTTACATTTGTCGGGTTGCGCTTCGCTTACCCAAGCTACGCCCCGATTATCAAAGGAATGACGAGGGGCTGGTTTCGCGCCATAGGCGATTGCCCTGTGGCGTTTGACCGTAGAGTTTGCCGTTCAGGCGGCTTGGATTAAGATAGCGGGCGGTCTTCACTTTTTCCCGCCGCCCATCCATCGCCGACCGAGACATCAATTGACTTACCCATCCACCTGCTGTTCCTTTTTTCCACATTTCGTCCGCCGGATGAGCCGGCCGGTTTTCCCGGCGGTGATTCTGTCTGCGCTCCTGTCGGGAATCCTGCCGGAGTGGGCGGCGGCCCAAGCCGCGCAAGCCGCTGCGATTCCGGAAACCCCCGGCGTTTCCGGCAGCGCGATACTGCAAATGCTGTTCGGTCTGGCGCTCGTCATCGGTCTGCTTTTCCTCGGCGTCTACCTGTTGCAACGGCTCAACGGCGGCAAGTCTTTTGGCAATAGCGGCCCTTTGCGGATCGTGGGCGGATTGATGCTCAGTCCGCGCGAGCGCATCGTGCTCCTTGAAGTTGACGAGACCTGGGTCGTCATCGGTATCGTCCCCGGACAGATCAAAACGCTGCACACCCTGCCCAAGGGCGAGCTGCCGATCGGCAAGGATGCGGAAAACCGCTTTGGCGTCTGGCTCAAACAAGTTACCGAGCGTAAGAATGACAGCCTCTAAGTTCGCGCGTTGCCTGCTGTTTCTCGGCCTTCTGGCGCCGCTGGCCGCATTGGCGCAGACGGCGGGCGGATTGCCAGCGCTGACCGTTACGCCGGGCGCGGGGGGCAGCCAGACCTACACGCTGACGATCCAGACGCTGATCACGCTGACGGCGCTGACTTTCATTCCGGCGGCTTTGTTGATGATGACCAGCTTCACGCGCATCATCATCGTCCTGTCGGTTCTGCGCCACGCGCTTGGCACGCAAACCTCGCCGCCCAATCAGGTGATGCTCGGACTGGCGCTGTTCCTCACCTTTTTCATCATGTCGCCGGTTCTGGAACGAATCTACACCGACGCCTACCTGCCTTTGTCCGAGGACCGGATCAGCTTCGTCCAGGCCGTCGACCGCGGCGTCGTGCCGCTGCGGGGTTTCATGCTCAAACAGACGCGGGAATCGGATCTGGGCCTGTTCGCGCGTCTTGCCAACACCCCCGGCATGGATTCACCCGATGACGTTCCCATGCGCGTGCTCATTCCGTCGTTTGTCACCAGTGAGTTGAAAACAGCCTTCCAGATCGGTTTCATCATCTTCATCCCCTTTCTGATCATCGACATGGTGGTGGCCAGCGTGCTCATGTCGATGGGCATGATGATGATGTCGCCCGTCATGGTTTCCTTACCCTTCAAGCTGATGCTCTTCGTGCTCGTCGACGGCTGGCACCTGATGCTCGGCTCTCTCGTGATGAGTTTTGCCACATGACCCCCGAAACCGTTATAGCCCTCGGCCGTCAGGCGATCCAGGTCGCTCTGATGCTGTCTGCCCCGCTGCTCCTGTCGGCGTTGACCATCGGACTTCTCGTCAGCATCTTCCAGGCGGCGACGCAGATCAACGAAGCCACGCTGTCGTTCATCCCGAAACTGATCGGAACGTTTCTGATGCTGATCATAGCCGGCCCGTGGATGTTGCAGATGTTCGTCGATTTCTTCCGCCAGCTTTTCGAGATGATTCCGCAGATGATCGGCTGATCGCGCATGATCACCTTCACCACGGCTGAACTGGATGCCCTGCTCGCGACCTTCTTCTATCCGCTGGCGCGCATCCTCGCCCTGCTTAGCGCCGCGCCGCCGTTTAACAACACCAGCCTGCCGAATCAGGCACGCCTGATATTGGGATTGGCTGTCACCGTGGCGCTCGCGCCAACCCTTGCCGGAACGCCGGGGATGCTCCCGGCCGTTTCCCCGGCATCGGGCATCGGCCTGCTGATCCTGGCCGAACAGATGCTCATCGGCTACGCGATGGGATTTACCGTGCGTCTCATATTCAGCGCGATCGACATGGCCGGCCACACCTTCAGCACCCAGATGGGCCTGGGATTCGCCACCAGTTACGATCCTTCGAACGCTTCGCAGACCATCGTCGTCGCGGAGATGATCGGTGTCCTGGCGCTGCTCATGTTCATGGGCATCGACGGTCACCTGATTATCCTCTCGACCCTGGCGCAAAGCTTCCAGGTTCTGCCGATCGGCACGCTGCCGGGAAGCGCCACCTGGAGTAATCTGGCCAACGCTGGCGCAATCGTCTTTTCGAGCGGACTGCTGCTGGCCCTGCCGATCATTGTCGCCCTGTTCATCACCAACACGGCGCTGGGCGTCCTGGGGCGCGTGTCACCGCAACTCAACATCATCGTCGTCGGCTTTCCCGTGACCATCTCCCTGGGATTCTGCGCTCTTTACGTCTGTCTGCCCTACCTGGTCTCCCCACTGTTGCAGTTGTTCGAAGTCGGCCTGCACGGGATGCTGGGAAGTTTCGTCATGAGGTGAACACCAGGGATCAGGAATCAGAGATCAGGGATCAAAACCGATCGGTGTTGATCCCTGATTTCTGACATCTGATCCCTGATCCCGTAGGTTGGGTAAGCGAAGCGCAACCCGACAATCGTAAATAGGCGGCGCGTAGCGCCGGAAGATAAGTATCGTCGGGATGTGCCGCTTCGCGGCTTTCCCAACCTACGCCCCGCTGTGCGGGATGCTGGGAAGTTTCGCCCTGAGGTAAACACAGATCGCGCAGAGCGGATCGGCATCACGGGTTCTTCACCAGTTGGATCGTTCCTTCCGAAATACGGTAAGTCAGGGGTGTGGCGGATTCGATGCCTTCCGAATAATCGAGCAGCCTGTAACCGGCGTAACCCTTTTCGCGTTGCAAAGCGGCGGCCCGGCGCTTGACGATGCGCATCGCCTCGCCGTCGCCGCCGACGCGGAAATGCTTGGCGCGCAGGGAAAGATGATACGTTTCGCAATCGAGTTCCCGTTCCTCAATCGTCCAGTTCGGCGCCAGGGGATCGTAAATGACATACAGCGTGGCGGCGGCCACGCCCGCCGTCAGGCCGGCGCCCACCGTCGTGGCCGAACTTGCGGCGGAACGGAGCACGCTCACGGTGGCCAGTCCGGCGGCGCCCACCAGGGTTTCCGCGCTCGTCACGAGATTCGCCGTGCCAGGCGCGAGGACGGTGCCCGGTTGCGACACGATTTCTCCCGAGGGCTTCACGGAATCGACCGTCGTGCACGCGCTCAGGCAGATGGCCACGATAACCGGGGACAGAACGGACAGGCGCTTCATCAGATGTATTGGAACAGGCTCAGTGAAGTCATCTTGGCGAACGAGGACTGCGCGGCTTCGAGTTGCATCTGTTGCCGCATGAAATCAGAAATCGCCTGGGCATAATCAAGGTCTTGCAGTTCCGACAGGCGTTCCTTGTAGTGCAGTTCGAGCGCCGAGGACACTTCGCTCAGTGAATCCAATTCGAAGCGCCGGTTGCCAATCGAAGCCTGCATGGTCGATGTGTTTTCAAGATCCCGCTGGAGATTGTACATTTCCGCGGCGATGATGTTCTTCGCGTTGGCCGCCTGCGCGGGATTATTCTCGAAGTCGGTCGATATGGCGGCGACCAGATTCTGCAAGGTAACGAACAGGCTCTGATCCCTGCTCGGCGCGACGTTGTACGTATCGCCCACTGCGGGTTCGCCGCCGATCGAAAACGAAATCCCCGGAATGTCCGTGATCTCGGCGCCGGACACATAGGAATTGCTAGTGCTGCCGATTACTGCGGATGTTATTGGATCGGTTTCGGTAATGGTATAGGTCGTCGCCGACGTAAACTCGATCTCATAATTGTTGCCTGTCCAAAGCGCCTGATTGTTGACCGAACTCTTTCCCATGGTGCTGCTTCCGGTGTTGCCGGGATCGCCTGTCAGGGCAAAGGTGCCGTTGCCGGTGCGAATGCGCTCGAAAATATCGCGTCCCGAATCGCTGACCGCGATCTGACGCGATGAGCCGACTTGCAGCAAACGTTGTCCGTCATCGCCGGCATACTGATACTTTATCGTGCCGCCGGCTTGGGGTATGGCCTGAAACGGCTTGGTATTGCCCTGAAAACCGGAAAACAGATAGTAGCCGTTGGCGTCCGTGCTGTTGGCCATGCCCACCAGGAATTCGAGCTGACCCTGTATACCCTGGGCGATGTATTCGCGCTGGCCGTCGGAATAGGTTCCATTCCCTGCGGCGACCGTCTGTTCCATGACAAACAGGATGCTGTCCACGACGGATTTCAGCCGATCCTCTTCGAGCGCCAGTTGGCTCTTCGCGTTCGCCTGGTTCTCGGCATACTGCGCATTGACCCCGATCGATTGCGATGTGAGCAAGGCCTGCGTCGCCGCGACCGGATTTTCCGACGCCGAAAGGAATTTCTTGCCGGTACCCAATTTATTCTGGATATTGAAAAGATTGCTCTGCCCATCCAGAAGGTAATTCGTCCCGGTCTGGAATATCTGATTGGTACTGATTCGCATGGTTTTATGCCTTTAATGAATCGCGAGAATCGAATCAAACAATCCGGATGCGATTTGCAGCATCTTGGCCGCCGCCTGATAGTTCTGTTGATACTTGAGGAGATTCGTCGCTTCCTCATCGAGGTTGACCCCGGAGAGCGCATCGCGCGCATCCCTGGCTTCCCTCAACACGGTTGTCTGGGACAGCAGAACGGTGTTCACCTCGTTGCCCTTGTTGCCCACATCACTGACCATCTGCGCGTACATGGTCGAGAAACTCGCGGTATTGCCGGCCATGGTCTTGCCCGTCTGCATCTGCCCCAGCAGCAGGGCGTTCCGGTTGTCGGAGACGGCATTGGAATTTCTCGTGATTTCGAAGGTATCGCCGTCCTTGGGGGTTCCGCTGATGACGAAACGGGTTCCGGCGCCCGGCGTGGTTCCGGGTTCCATGGTGTAAGTCGCTCCGTTGATATAGGGCACCGTCCCCGCGGTATAGGTGGTATCCACACCATTCACGCTTACTGTCACGGGATAGGAAGGAAACGTCGTGAATCCATTTACCGCGCTATCGTAGGTCAAGATTAGCGGAGTGCCTGTCGCTGGCGCTGTATACCCTTCCAACACGCTCCCCGACGTAATCGAAGCCGTGCCGGTATTGTTCTGTCCGACCGAGGCGAGTATCGGCGCGCCTGCGGCAACCTGCCGGACATCGGCGGCGATCGAGGGGTTTACCGTGAAGCCCTGCGCGGCGTTGCGAGCCGGCTGGATCAGGAAGCTGTACGATCCCCCGGCAAAGCCCCCGCTATCCGAAATGGAAAACCCCTCCTCATCTTCGATCTGCGTACTCAGGGCGGCAATCGACGCGTCGGTCCATTGCTTGTTGTCGGAAAGGCGTGTCAACCTCGCCATCGTTCCATCCCAGTCAAGCCGATAGTCGCTGGCTTTCAGATTCGTATAGAACGTGCCGTCGGCGCTGTATGGCGGTGGCTCAACATAGTTGGCCGTCACCATCGTCGCGTCAGGATTGTTCGCATTGCCAACGACTCTGGGCTCCCACACTTTGAAAAAATCGGCCACGAAATTCGCGTCGCCGTCAATATTGCCCAGCAGATCCTGGCCCAGCGCATGCTGGGCATTGAAGGTCAAGGCCATCGAAGCGGCAATCTGGCCGAGTGAATTGGCCGCCGCGTCAAGCGATACGGAACGGTATTTCAGGAGTCCGGAAATGGCGCCGCCGCTGATCAGGGATTCCGGAAGCTCCTGCGTACCGGAAGCGTTGACTATCCCCACCACGACCCGGGTGGGATCCTCGGACGACACCACGGCGGTCAGCGACGAGGCCGTCGTTCCCACCACCAACTGCTGCCCGTTGCCGAAAAAGACATTCAGCGAACCATTTTCATTGGTGGTGGTATGTATGCCGACCACTTCGTTGAGCTTGGCAATCAAATGATCGCGCTGGTCATACAGATCGTTCGGCGGCTGACTATTCACGGACTCCGCGTTGATGATCTGCTGATTGACCGTCGCAATCTGCTTCGCGTAGGAGTTGATCGATCCCACGTAACTCTGAATCTTGCCGTTGACGTCATTATATTGCTCGTCGATCTGACCCTTCAGACTCTGAAACCGCGCGACCAGAGATTGCGCGGAGGACACCATGGTCTGCCGGGTAGCCAGGGAGGTGGGATTCGCGATGAGCTGGTTGACGCCCGCGAAAAATCCTTCCAGCGCCGATTCCAGGCCGGCGTGCTCGTCCGTCAGCAGCCTGTCGAGTTCGCCAAGCGAGCTCGCATAAACGTCAAGCTCGCTGAGCGAAGTCTGCGCCGTGTTCACCTGTTTCGTCAGGAAATTGCTGTAGATACGTTCGATGGTCGACACGTAAGCGCCCATCCCGACATAACCGGACCCGGTCATCAGCGGAGAATTGTTCACCTGAATGATGCGCTGGCGGCTGTAATCCTCGGTATTGGCATTGGAAATATTATGCGCGGTCGTCGCCAACCCGAGTTGTGAGTTCGACAGTGACTGAACACCGATGCTAAAGAGTCCCATGGAAATTTCTCCTCTTCCATGTTAACGGCAACTTTGCCGGATTATTGAGTTTAAATTGACGACCTGATTGACAACCTAGCCGACCAGAGCCTGCCTGAGCGTCGCTCCGCCGATGATGCGCCCCAACTTGTCGGCATAGTTGGGATCGGTGGCATAGCCCGATTGCTGTAAAGAGTTGGCAAAACGCGCGCCATCCTGCTGGCCGAGCACGTCCGAGAAGCGGGAATTACCGCGCAGCATCGAAGCGTAGTCCTGGAAAGCTTCTCCGTAAGAGCCATAAACGCGGAACTTCTCGCGCAGGGTCCGGGCGACGCCATTCACGTATTCGGTGGTCGGCACCTCGACGCTGGACCCCTGCCAACTGCTGCCGGCCTTGATGCCAAAGACGTTGTAAGACGACGAACCATCCGCCAGACGGATTTCGCTCTTGCCCCATCCGCTTTCCAGCGCGGAATGCGCCACCAGGAAATGCGGGGGCACGCCGAGCGTTTTTGCCGCCTCGACGGCATGCGGCCAAACGCGATTGACGTAGTCGCGCCCGCTCTCGGAAGTGTTCCCGGCAGAATCCGCCACCGCACCGGCAGCCCGTTCGACCCGACCGGCAAACTGACCGGCAGAACTTGCCGCCCTCTGCTCGAACAGGGCTTGCTGAAGCCGCCCGAGCGCATCGTTCAGCGCATCGCCGTTGTCCAGCAACATCGAGCCGCGTCCCAGTTGCTTTTCAATCTGTTTGGCGAATCCGAGCGAGCCTTTCACAGACAGATCCTGGGATAACTGCTGATCGAGAATCGTGGTGAAGAAACGCGTCTGCTCGCTGTCAAACAGACCGTCCTGTGGCGTCGCGTCACGCATGCTCTTCAACATCATTTGCAGCAGCATGCCCTCGAACTGCCGGGCCGCTTCCCGAAGTCCCGCCTGCGGATCATCCTTGAGTTGCTGGCGCAAGCCAACAGACGCCCGGGGATCGAGAACGAAATGGTTCGAATTGAGATTTTCGGTTTTCATGCCCGAATAGAAGCAATTTTCGGGCCAGCCCGGAAACCCTGACCGATGGGCCGAAAGGCGCGGGAGGTCGCAGGCAATGAAACTGGAAAAAGCAGTTAACCACGGCGACACGACGAAAAACAAAAAAACGGCCTGTTTGCTTTCCGCCGTGCCCGCCGTGTCGCCGTGGTTAAAAAGGTTTTCATAAAAGCAGATAACCACGGAGTTAGTTTTACGATGAAGGTACAATTTCCGTCATTCCCACAAAGGCGGGAATGACGGAAAAGCGTGATGCGCGTAAATTGCGCATAAACTGTTGGCGATTTGCGCGTGATAAGGAGGTAACAGGATGCCGGTCAAAAGCATGAACATCAGCATGGACGATGCGCTCAAGCGGAATTTCAACCAGGTGTGCGCGGAGATGGGCATGTCCGCATCAACCGCGATCTCCATCTTCGCCAAAACCGTAATCCGACGGCGCGCGCTGCCGTTCATCGTAACTGGCGACATGAAACCGGAAGACATACAAAACCGGCACCGCGCGTTCGGCGCATTGGCGCGGTATGCCAACCCGGAGCTGATTGACAAGGAAAAAGGCGCGTGGACGCGAGCCGCCGCCCGAAAGCACGAGATGGATACCCATGCGCCTGATTGACGCGAACGTCGCCCTGCGGTACATCCTGAATGACCACGAGGCGCTTGCCAAAGCCGCGCATGAAGTCATCGACAACGAGATGGTCATGCTGCGCATCGAAGTGGCCGCCGAGGTCGTCTATGTCCTGAGCGATGTTTACCAAGTGAACCGCAAGGACACGGCGGACACGCTTCAGGATTTCCTCGACTCCGATCACGTAACAAGCAACCACCCTGACGCGCTGGTCGCCGCGTTACGATTTTACGCGGATACCCGCCTGGACTTTATCGACTGCATTCTGCTCGCTTTCCATATCATCGAAGGCTGGAACGTCGTTACTTTCGACAAGAAACTCGGGAAGCTTCTGTAAGTGCGCACTTGTGGCCGCCCGTACTGAACTCTTAGATAATCTCCAGATCGGCGCGTAGCGATCCTGCCGCTTTCATCGCTTGCAGGATCGACAGCAGATCCTGCGGATTCGCGCCCAGGGCGTTGATGGCCTTGATGACTTCGGACAGGTTGGCTCCCGCGTTGACCGCCATCAGCGTGCCGCTGGCGTTGGACGGCGGCGTGGCCGCCTGCCCTTCCGGTGGATTCGGCGGATTAGGGTTGACTACGACCGAAAGCTGGCCGTGTGCGACGGCGCAGGATTCGATGGTGACCATCTGATTCATCACCACGGAGCCGGTGCGCGGATTGACGATCACTTTGGCCGTCGTTCGCGTCGGGCTGATTTCGATGTTTTCCAGGCGTCCCATGAAGGCGACGCGCGTATCTATATCTTCCGGCGCGTTCACCTGAATCACGCGGCCATCCAGAGCGCGGGCCGTCCCCTGGCCCATGGCGCGGTTGATCGCTTCGACCGCGCGTTGCGTCGTGCCAAAATCCGAAGTTCCCATCTCATAATGGACATACGGCCCCGCGCCAAGCGCGGTCGGCACTTCCCGCTCGACGGTCGCGCCCGCCGCAATGCGTCCGGCCAGCAGGTGACTGGCGGCGGCCTGGTTGCCGCCGCCTTGACCGCTTCTGCCGCCGACCATCATGTTTCCCTGGGCCTGCGCATAAACCTGGCCGTCCGCTCCCTTGAGGGGCGTCATGATCAGGGTTCCCCCGCGCAGGCTCTTGGCGTTGCCCATCGACGAAACGGTCACGTCGATTTGCTGGCCGATACGCGCGAACGGCGGCAGGCTGGCGGTAACCACGACCGCCGCCACGTTTTTCAACTGCATGGACTGGGTCGTCGGCAAGGTCGTTCCAAGCTGCGCCAGCATGTTGATGATGCTCTGCGTGGTAAACGGCGTCTGCGTCGTCTGGTCGCCGGTGCCGTCGAGACCCACGACCAGGCCATAGCCGACCAACTGGTTGTTGCGGATACCCTGCACGCTCGCCATATCCTTGAGCCGCTCGGCGGCGAAGACATTCACATTCCCGAACAACTGCAAAGAGGCGCAGACCAGGACTATCAGGAAGCTTGCGGATTTACCCATTTTCTTTTCTCATCCGAAAATCAGAACGGCAGCACCGACAGGAAGAAACGCGCCAGCCAGCCCATGACCTGGGCTTCGCTGATCGCTCCGCTTTCCTTGTATTCGATACGCGCATCGGCAACATTGGTCGAGGTGATGGTATTTGCCGTACTGATGAAATACGGGTTCACTACACCAGAGAGGCGGATGTATTCCGTGCCATGCCCGATCGACACCTGCTTTTCGCCGGAAACCAGCAGGTTGCCATTGGACAATACTTCGATCACGGTCACCGTGATATTGCCGCTAAAAACGTTTCTGGCCGCCGCGTCGCCTTTGCCGGCGAAGTCGTTCGCGCTTTCGGCCTCCAGTCCCAGGCCTTGCAGGGATTTGCCCGGCAAGCCTTTCACCAGCGGAACCGAGGCGCTGATGCTGCCGGTCCGGCTGACGGTGGTGTTCGACTGGGTTGAGGCCGAGGTGGTTTCCGCAATCAGGATGGTCATCGTATCGCCGACATAGCGCGCGCGTCTATCCTCGAACAGCGTCCTGGATACCCCCGCCCGGTAGATGCTGCCGTTGGCCGCGGGCGTGTCCGCGCGCGCCTGCGGGCGCACCGTCATCGGCTGATGGACATTGGTCGGCGGCACGGTATTGCATGCGGTCAGCATCAGGGCCGCGAACGCCGCGAAGGCCACGGAAAGCAGTCTAGTCATGATCGCGCCTCATAGTTGTGACAGGCGTCCGAGCATCGAGTCGGATGTCGTGATCACCTTGGAATTGAGTTCGAAGGCGCGCTGCGCCTGAATCATGCTGACCAGTTCCTCGGCCACGTTGACATTGGATGTCTCGACATAGCCCTGCAACAGCGAGCCGGCGCCGTTCTGCCCTGGCGTGCTCTGCGTCGGCGTGCCGCTGGCGGGGGTTTCGAGGAACAGATTCTCGCCAATGCTTAACAGACCGCCGTTGTTGATGAAGGTCGTCAGGTTGAACGTTCCGATCTGCGTCGAGGCGGTCGAACCGGCGACGGTGACGCTGACCACGCCGTCCCTGGCGATGGTAATTGAAGTGGCGTCCGCGGGAATGGTGGTAGCCGGCTGCACCACGTAGCCGCTCGATGTCACGATCTGCCCCTCGCTGTCGCGCTGCAGCGACCCGTCGCGGGTGTAAGCCGAGGTACCGTCGGGCAGCAACACTTCCAGAAAACCTCTGCCGTCGATCGCCAGATCGAGCTCGTTGGACGTCTGCTGTACGGCCCCCTGGGTATGAATGCGCGCCGTGGACACCGGTCGCACGCCAACCCCCAGTTGCAGACCCACCGGAATCTGCGTCGACTCCGAAGACTGCGCGCCGGGCTGACGCAGGGTTTGATAAAGCAGATCCTCGAAAATGGGGCGCGCGCGCTTGAACCCGTTGGTGCTGACGTTCGCCAGATTGTTGGCGATCACATCGAGGTTCGTCTGCTGGGCATCGAGGCCGGTACGGGCAATCCAGAGGGAGCGGATCATTTTGTCATTCCTGTTTTATCGTTGCTGTTCCATGCTGATAAGGTCGTGCCAACCGTTTTTGTAGGGCGGATGAGCGAAGCGTAATCCGCCGGATATGATGTCTGTGCTGTTGCGACAAAGCGCGCAACGGCCCTGCCCACGCTATTTCACGTATAGGTTGGAGTGAGCTTGCGAACCCCAACGCAGCAACCAGTGAATCATCCCAATGTTGGGGTTCGCTTCGCTCACCCCAACCTATTCCACTTGTTGTAATCTTCTGAGAGAGTTTATCCGGGCGCCATTCGGCGGAAGGCGCTACGCTTTTCCGCCCTACAAGGGGGTTGCCATCCATCCGGGGGGAGCAAAGCTCACCCCAACCCATTCCACACGTTGTTTTAATGCGCATTGGAATCATCATGTCATCGAAAGAACCTGGCTGGCCCGGCTGGCGTTGGTATCGGCGCTCTGTATGGCCTTGATCTGCATCTCGAACTGGCGAGCCAGCGAAATCAGACGGACCATCGAATCCACCGGATTGACGTTGCTGCCCTCAAGGGCCTCCGGCGCCAGACGGACATTTTCATCGGCCTGCGCTGCCTGTCCGTCGCGCATCCGGAACAGGCCGTCATCGCCGCGCACCAGATCCGCGGTGGGCGGATTGACGAGTTTGATCCGGCCGACATCGTTGACGTTGTTCGGCGCGCCGAACAGAGGCACCACGGAAACAGTGCCGTCGGGCGCAATGGTGATCGAGTTATCCGGTGGAATCGCGATTTCTCCCCCGTCGCTCAACACGTTCAGACCGCCCGCCGTCTGCAGCAGCCCATTGGCGTTGACGTGCAGATTGCCCGCACGGGTATAGGCTTCCTGACCATTGGGCGCCTGGACGGCAATCCAGCCTTCGCCCCTGACGGCCACGTCAAGCGGCCGGCCGGTCGTCATCAACGGCCCCTGTTCAAATACGTCGGCCACCGAAGCGTCGATGGTAAAGGCGCGCGTCGGCATGGCTTCGCCCTGCACCGGAACGGAACGGAAACGATGCTCCATGGCGCGAAAACCAATGGTCGAGGCATTGGACAGATTGTGCGCAACGCCGGCCTGCTGCATGAAAGATTGCCGCGCGCCGGTCATTGCCGTGTAGATGAGTCGGTCCATATCAGGTACCAGGTGTCAGGTGTCAGGTGTCAGGTGTCAGATCAATATCCGGCGTGTTCTGCATCGGATATTCCGGGGTGGGTAATTACGTTTGGGTTGCACATGGTTTCCATCCTCTCCGGCGCGAAGCGCCACACAAATTACTGACACCTGACACCTGTCATCTGTCACCTGACTAGCGCATATTGACCAGGGTCTGCATGATCTGATCCTGCGTCTTGATCGTCTGCGCGTTGGCCTGATAGTTGCGTTGCAAGGTAATCATGTTGACCAGCTCGTCCGTCAGATCCACGTTGGATTCTTCAACCGCCGTGGCCCTGAGCACGCCGCGCGCGCCGGCTCCCGGCACGCCGACCAGCCCTTCTCCCGAGGCCGAAGTCATCTGCAGGAGGTTATTCCCCATATCGATCAGGCCATTCATGTTGGGGAAGGTCGACAGGACGACCTGCGCAAGCACCTTCGCCTGACCGTTGCTGTAATTGCCCAGAACGATGCCCCTGTCGGAAATGCTGACGCTGGACAGCGTCCCCTGGCCATAACCGCCCTGATACTGCGAGTTCACCGTGCTTTCACCGGAAAAATTGGTCGTTCCGGTGAAATCGATCTCCCAGTAGGGTAACGGGCCAGCTACATCAGTTCCAAGCGGAGTTGCCGCGCCGGTGGTTATGTTCCAGGTTGTCGGTAATGCCAGACTTCTGGGCATCTGAAGCATCCCGTTTGCATCGAATGTCAGGAGGCCGCCTCTATTCGGCCCAGCCGGGGTACCCACCGGTTCAGGATTGGCTCCATCAAGCGTGGCCCAGACGTCCCATTCCCCTTGCGGTGTCGCCGGCGGCGGCGTTGGTACCGGTTGCTTGACGAAAAAGTAGGTGACATTGTGTTCCACGCCCAGCGTGTCATAGAAGGTCTGCGCCGTCGAATACGTGTAGGTCAGCGGATTCTGGTAGTTGAACGGAATCGTGGTAGGTTCGCTTTTGGAAGAATCGAGGTTAAGCACCATCCGTACATTGCCGGCCAGATCGCTGCCGGTTGGCCGCGGTTCAATGTTGCCGGAGTTGATCCGGATTTCTTCCGGCTGCGACGGAAGGATCACGCCTTCCGGAGAGGCGATATACCCCATCAGGCGATAATTCTGGTCATTGATGATGTAACCGTCGTTATCGTTGTGAAACTGGCCGTTGCGGGTGTAAAAGAGGGTGCCGTCGCGCGTCACATTGAAGAAACCGCCGCCGTTGATGGCGATGTCGAGCGGGTTATTCGTCGCCGTGATGTTGCCCTGGGTGAATTGCTGGAAGACCGCGGCCAACTGCGTCCCGATGCCGACCTGCGAGCCGGCGAGGCCGTTCAGGGAGGCCGCATAGACGTCGGCGAAATGCCCGTTGGACGACTTGAACCCGACGGTGCTGCTGTTGGCGACGTTATTGCCGACGACGTCCAGCGCCTTGGAAGAAGCCTTGAGTCCGCTCAAACCTTGTTGGAATGCCATTTCTTACCTCTACTAGAAAACTTGTTGTACGTCGGCAAAGTTGTACTGGCCCAGGGGTCCCAGATCGAGTACGAAATTACCGTTTGCTGTTCGTGTTAAAGCAGAAACCATGCCAAGTTGCAAAGCCTGGCTCGTGACCGACGAACCCGTGCCCCCGGTATTGCTCGCCGTGACCTTGAAGGTATAGGAACCGTCCGGGGCCGTCGTTCCGGAACGCGTCTCGCCGTCCCAGGAGAAAAGCATGTTGCCGGCCTCGGCCGGGTCCAGCGACTGCGTCTGCACGAGACTTCCCGACGCATCGTAGATATGGATCGTCACCGCATCGGCAGGAGCGGCCAGACTCACGCCGCCATAGGCATGCCCTTCCGCCAGGGTAAGATGCGGACCCGGCACCATGACCGTTTTGTTGATCAGCGCCGAAGCCTGCACGGCCTGCGTGTCGGCCAGGCTGTCGACCAGCGAACTGAGCTGGCTGCTCAGTTTTTCGATGCCATTGACCGTGCTCATCTGCGCCAGTTGATTGGTTATTTCGGTGTTCTCCAGCGGATTGAGCGGGTCCTGGTTTTCCAACTGCGCCACCAGCAAGGTCAAAAAACGGTTCTGGATCTCCTCGCTTGTCGCCGCATTGCCCGTCGCGCTGCCGCTCGAATTCGCCGTGAAAATGCTGCTCGATTTGGTGTTATCAACCGTGTTCGTGTTCATGTCGTTTTCCTGTAACTCCTGTTAAATAGCGCTTACTGGCCCAAGGTCAGGGTTTTCAGCAACAGTTGCTTGGCCGTGTTCATCACCTCGGCGTTGGTCTGGTACGAGCGCGAGGCGGAAAGCATGTTCACCATCTCATCGACCACGCTCACGTTGGGCATCGTCACGTAGCCGTCCGCGTTCGCCGCCGGATTGCGCGGGTCGTAGGTCATCCGTCCGGGACTGGCGTCCTCGACAACCTGCTGGACGCGTACTCCCATGGCGTGCAGTCCTTCCACCGGCGTCGCCTCGAATACCACCTGCTTGGCCCGGTAAGGCTTGCCGTCCGGCCCGACCACGCTCTCCGCATTGGCCAGATTGCTGGCCACGGCGTTGAGCCGCATGGATTGCGCCGTCAGCGCGCTGCCGGCCACCTGATAAATGTTGAATACGCTCATTATGATTGCGCCTGCATGGCGGCCGTCAGCATCTTCACCTGATGCGTGATGAAGGTAAGACCCGCCTGATAATGGATGGCGTTTTCAGAAAACTGGGTGCGTTCCGTGTCCATTTCCACCGTGTTGCCGTCGGCGCTGTCCTGCATGGGAATGCGATACTTCAGATGCGGCATGCCATCTCCGGCGCTTCCCGGAAAGTGCCTCACATGGGTACGAGACACCTGCAGGCTGCCTTCGCCACGCCCGGCCATCGCCTCCTTGAGCGCATTCGTGAAGTCAAAATCCCGCGCCTTATAGTGCGGCGTATCGGAATTGGCGATATTTCCCGCAAGAACCTGCTGGCGATAGGCGCGCAAACCCAGAGCCTGCTGCTGGAAAAGAAACGCGTTATCGATCTTGCTGGCCATGATGTCTCCTTTGCCCGAAACTTTCGGTATCACTACAAGCAAATCCCGTGCCATGCGGTCAGGGATCAGATGCCAGGTATCAGAACCGATGGGGGTCGATACCTGACTTCTGATACCTCTCAAGAAACATCACTTAAGCTATTGATTTTATTGATATGAAAATTTCATCATTTTCGACCACTCCGTGTTTCTTCGGGACAATTTCCGGCTCCGGCCCGATTAGTATGGCGATCCATCTTCCTCCCCCCTCGTGGGGGAGGATGCCCGAAGGGCAGGAGAGGGGGCGGCGGTTCAGCGCGAGACAGGGCTGGAACAGGCCCAAGCCCCCCTCACCTGCCCCTGCCGGGGCACCCTCTCCCACAAGG
>BNUC01000074.1 GCA_025997075.1 Betaproteobacteria bacterium
CCCATCTCGAACAGGACCGTGAAACGAAGTCGCGCCGATGATAGTGCACATACCGTGTGCGAAAGTAGGTCACCGCCAGGCTCCCCTCACTTAAAAGCCCCAAACTCGAAAGAGTTCGGGGCTTTTTGCCTTTTGTGGCACTTACGGCCTTTTTATTGTTAAGCTTCGATATCTGTCTGGACTAGGATCTATACGAATGAACGAACGCGAAATTGACCAGGCTTTGGTCGAGCGCGCACAGAAAGGCGATAAACAGGCATTTGAACAGTTGGTGGGGAAATATCAGCGCAAGTTGGGGCGATTGTTGTCACGCTTCATACACGATCATGCCGAGGTAGAGGATGTGTCGCAAGAGACCTTTATCAAGGCCTATCGTGCTTTGCCCACATTTCGGGGAGAGAGCGCTTTCTATACCTGGTTGTATAGAATTGGTATCAATACGGTAAAAAACCACATGCTTGCGAAAGGGCGACGGGCTCCGACATCGACGGATTTCAATGCCGACGAAGCGGAATCGTTTGAAGATGCTGAAAATCTTCACGACATCAATACGCCGGAAAGGTTATTGCAGTCAAAGCAGATCGGGCAGACAGTCAATGCCGCGATGGATGCCTTGCCGGAAGAGTTACGTAATGCGATTGTGTTGCGAGAAATCGATGGGTTGAGCTACGAGGAAATTGCGGTAGAGATGAACTGTCCGATAGGGACGGTGCGTTCCCGGATATTTCGTGCCCGTGAGACTATCGCTGAAAAATTGAGGCCCTTGCTCGATACGGCTCCGGATCATCGCTGGTAAACGAAAGTTTTCTTTGAATCCAACTGGAAATTCGTTTGATTCGTTTCCAATGACTGAAGTCAGAGGGACGGTAAGCGCGCTCGATGGCGATCACGCCCTCGTCCGCATCACGGGTGAAGGCTGTGGCCGCTGTCATGAACCGGGCGGTTGTGGCGGCGGCCATCTGACCCAGGCCTTTTGTTCGTCCCCCAAAATCTACCGGGTACTGAACTCCAGAGAAGCAAAGCCTGGTGAAGAGGTGGTGGTCATCATCCGCGACCGGACGTTGTTTCGAAGCGCCATCGCCGGCTACGGTCTCCCCTTGTTTGGTTTGTTTCTGGGTGCGGTGCTTGGTTTGGAGTTCGGAGAAGTCGGTTCGATGATTGGCGCGGGGTGCGGTCTGCTTATGGCTTTCTGTGTGCAGAAGAGAAAGCAGGATATTTTTCTCGGACCTGATTCCGAGCCACGCATAAAATAGCGCCGTGTAATCGTTCGTGATTATCCGGGAGAAATCCGTTAAAATCTCACTCTTCTGGCAGTATCGACCGAAGGGCGCCCGCGGCGCCTTTTTTTTAGCTGCGGCGATGCCGCGACGGTAAGGCGCAATGCAACTGCAATTCATTCGAAATTTTTCAATCATCGCTCACATCGACCACGGCAAGTCGACGCTTGCTGACAGGATAATTCACCTCTGTGGCGGTTTGTCTGACCGGGAGATGGAGGAGCAGGTGCTCGATTCGATGGATATCGAGCGGGAACGCGGAATCACCATCAAGGCGCAGACGGCGGCGCTTGACTACAAATCCCGTAGCGGACAGGTTTATAAGCTGAATCTGATCGATACGCCCGGACACGTCGATTTTTCCTATGAGGTGTCGCGTTCCCTGTCGGCCTGCGAGGGAGCCTTGCTGGTCGTCGACGCCTCTCAGGGCGTGGAAGCGCAGACGGTCGCCAATTGTTATACCGCCATCGATCTCGGCGTGGAAGTCATTCCGGTGCTGAACAAGATCGATCTTCCCTCCGCCTTGCCGGACAATGCGCGGGAAGAAATCGAAGACGTCATCGGGATCGACGCGTCGGAGGCTGTGCTGGCGTCGGCCAAGACGGGGCTGGGGGTTGAGGACATTCTGGAGACGATCATCGCGCGCGTTCCTCCGCCCGAAGGCGATCCCGAGGCTCCGCTCAAAGCCTTGCTGCTCGATTCCTGGTTCGACAACTACGTCGGTGTCGTGATGCTGGTTCGCGTGGTTGATGGCGTTTTGCGTTCAAAAGACAGAGTACGGCTCATGTCCTGCGGCGCGAATTATCTTTGCGAACAGGTTGGCGTGTTTACGCCAAAAGCCGTGCAGCGGGATTCCTTGTCGGCGGGGGAAGTAGGCTACGTAACGGCCGGCATCAAGGAATTGCAGGCGGCCAAGGTCGGCGATACGCTGACTTCCGCCGATTGCCCCGCGGACGAACCTCTGCCCGGTTTCAAGGAAATCAAGTCCCAGGTTTTCGCCGGACTTTATCCGGTCGAAGCAAATCAGTACGATGGGTTGCGGGAAGCGCTCGAAAAACTCAAGCTGAACGACGCTTCCCTGCATTACGAACCCGAAGTTTCCCAGGCGCTCGGTTTTGGTTTCCGTTGCGGCTTTCTGGGACTCTTGCACATGGAAATCGTGCAGGAGCGGCTGGAGCGCGAATTCGACCAGGACTTGATCACCACGGCGCCGACGGTGGTTTACGAGGTGGTGACCCGTGACGGCGATACCATTCAGGTCGAGAATCCCGCGAAGCTTCCGGATGTGACCAAAATTCTCGAAATCCGCGAGCCGATCATCACCATTACCGTTTTTGTGCCCCAGGAATATCTCGGCAACGTCATCATCCTGTGCAACCAGAAGCGTGGAAACCAGGTCGACATGACCTATCATGGACGCCAGGTGCAACTGGTTTACGAAATGCCAATGGCCGAAGTTGTCATGGATTTCTTCGACAAACTCAAATCCGTGTCGCGGGGCTATGCGTCTTTGGACTATGATTTCAAGGAATTCAGAGCGGCGGATGTGGTTAAGCTCGACATCCTGATCAACGGCGAAAAGGTCGATGCGCTTTCGGTCATCATCCACCGCGCGAACTCCATTTATCGGGGGCGGGAACTGGCGTCCAGGATGCGCTCGCTGATTCCGCGCCAGATGTACGATGTCGCCATTCAGGCTGCCATCGGTTCGAACATCATCGCGCGCGAAAACGTCAAGGCCATGCGCAAGGACGTTTTGGCCAAATGCTATGGCGGAGACATCACCCGGAAGCGCAAGCTGCTGGAAAAACAGAAAGCCGGCAAGAAGCGCATGAAGCAGGTCGGGTCGGTCGAGATTCCGCAAGAAGCCTTTCTGGCGGTTCTTCGCGTTGACAAATAAAGGAGTTGCTCACCGTGAATTTTGCATTGATTCTGTTTTGCCTTGTGGTCGTGACCGCCGTTCCCTGGCTGGCTGACCTACTGGTATTCAAGAAGCGCAGAGCGCCTGACGCCAAGGATCCCTGGTGGGTGGAGTGGGGGGCAAGTTTTTTCCCGGTCATCCTGATCGTTTTCGTGCTGCGTTCGTTCATTGTCGAGCCGTTCAAGATTCCGTCGGGGTCGATGATCCCGACGCTTCTGGTGGGTGATTTTATTTTGGTCAACAAGTTTACCTACGGAATTCGTCTTCCGGTAATCAACAAGAAGATCATTGACATCAATGCGCCGAAACGGGGCGATGTGATGGTCTTTCGTTACCCTGAGGACCCGTCGCTTGACTATATCAAACGCGTGGTGGGTATTCCGGGCGACAAGGTGTCCTATCAGAACAAGCAACTGACCGTTAACGGGAAACCGCTCGAAAAGCAAGGAATCGACGATTATCTGCATCCGGAACGTTTGTACTATTCCCGGCAGTTTGTCGAGAAAACCGATGGCGTGGAGTATCGCGTGCTCAACGATCAGGATGCGCCGGCGTTCATATCCCATGCGTCGCAATTTCCCTATCGGGCGAATTGCTTTTACAATAGCTCCGGTGTGAGCTGTACCGTTCCAGAAGGTCATTATTTCATGATGGGTGATAATCGGGACAATAGCGAGGATAGTCGTTTCTGGGGATTCGTTCCGGACGAAAATATTGTCGGGAAAGCATTTTTCATCTGGCTCAATTTCAGTAATCCACTAAAGCGTTTCGGATCATTTAAGTAAGGAATATGAATATGGAAATGAAATACCAGCGAGGAGTTTCACTGTCCGGTCTGATAGCCTGGGGTATCGTCATCGGCTTGGTTGCCGTACTGGGAATGAAGGTAGGCCCGGAAGTCATCGACTATTACAAGATCAAGAAATGCGTCGCCTCGACCGCGGCGAATTCGGGAGGAGGCAAGACGGTTCAGGATATCCGTGGGATTTATGCAAGATATGCCGATGTGGATCACATCAAGACGATTGATGCGTCCGATCTGGATATTTCCAAAGAGGGTAACGAGATAGTTATCTCTTTCGCTTACGAGACACGCGTTCATCTGTTTTATAACATCAATTTGCTGATCGAGTTCGAAGGATCGTCGAGGCAACAGTAAAAAAGCGAATGTCCCATTCTCTCGAACAGGCGCTTGATTATCGCTTTCTGGATGCCTCTTTGCTGCTCACGGCGCTGACGCACCGCAGCTACGGCTTGCCGCACAACGAGCGGCTTGAGTTCCTTGGCGATTCGGTTCTCAATGCGGTGGTTGCCCGCCAGCTCTATGAACGCTTTCCCCGGATACCCGAGGGCGACATGTCGCGCTTGCGCGCCAATCTCGTCCGCCAGGACAGTCTTCACAAGCTGGCCTTGTCGCTCTCGCTCGGCGATCATCTCAAGCTGGGCGAAGGGGAACTGAAGAGCGGCGGCGCCAGCCGTCCTTCAATCCTGGCCGACGCGCTTGAGGCGGTTTTTGGCGCCGTATGGCTCGATGGCGGATTCGATGGCGTGAGCCGGGTGATTACCCGTTTGTATGAAGGCCTGTTCGCCGATATCGCTCCCGGAAAACCGATCAAGGACGCCAAGTCGCTCCTCCAGGAATACCTGCAAGGCAGGCGTCAGCCTTTGCCGAAATATGTGCTGGCCGGGACGGACGGCGAAGCGCATGCGCAGTTGTTCACCGTCGTCTGCGAGATCGACTGCCTGCGGCTCAAGACCGAAGGGCAGGGGGGCAGCCGTCGCGCGGCCGAGCAGGCCGCGGCGGAAAAAGCCCTGGAAAAACTGCACGCCAATGGCTGAGTTGAAATCGGGGTATGTAGCCATCGTCGGGAGGCCCAACGTCGGCAAGTCCACCCTGCTCAATCGGCTGATCGGGCAAAAGATCAGCATCGTTTCGCGCAAGGCGCAGACGACCCGTCATCGCGTCACCGGCATCCTGACCCGGCCGGATGCCCAGTTTGTTTTCGTTGATACCCCAGGGTTTCAGACGCGCCACGCGGGGGCTTTGAACCGGGTGATGAATCGCGGCGTGACGCAGGCGCTGGCCGACGTAAACGTGGTCATTCTGGTGATCGAAGCCGGACATTTCGATGCCCAGGACAAGGCCGTGATCCGCCTTTTGCCGCAAGACAGGCCGGTGGTTCTGGCGATCAACAAGGTCGATCAGCTCAAGGACAAGACGGCGCTCCTGCCGATGCTGGCCAGCCTGGCGGAAGAGTTTGCGTTTGCCGCCATCGTTCCGGTGAGCGCGAGCAAAGCCATGCAGACCGAGGATTTGCTGGATGAAGTGAAAAAACATCTGCCTTGCGGTGAAATACTTTTCGGCGAGGACGAGATTACTGACCGCAGCGAACGTTTCCTGGCGGCGGAATTCATCCGGGAAAAAATGTTCCGCCTGCTTGGAGACGAGTTGCCCTACGCCTCGACGGTGACCATCGAAAAATTCGAGCAGGATGGCGCGCTGCGACGCATCAGCGCCGCCATCGTCGTCGACCGGGCGGCGCACAAAGGCATCGTCATCGGCGCGGGAGGGGAGACGCTCAAGCGGATCGCCTCGGAAGCGCGTCAGGACATGGAACAACTGTTCGACGGAAAAGTTTTTCTGGAGGTCTTCGTGCAGATCAGGTCGGGTTGGTCGGACGACGAGCGTTTGCTTAAAAGCCTTGGTTACGAGTAGGAGTCGAGGCGATGGAACGGCACAGGGTAGATGGTCAGGCGGCGTTCGTGCTGCATGCCTATCCGTTCCGTGAAACCAGTCTGATCGTCGAAGCCTTCGCGCGGGATTTCGGGCGTATCGCCTTGCTGGCCCGCGGCGCGCGGCGTCCGCGTTCGGCTTTGCGCGGTGTCTTGATGGCGTTTCAGCCGCTGGAACTCTCCTGGGCGGGAAAGGGAGAAATCAAGACGATCATGAAAGCCGAGTGGCAAGGCGGGCAGCCCTTGCTGACCGGAAAGTCGCTTTTCTGCGGCTACTATCTCAATGAATTGCTGCTGAATCTCTTGCCACGGGAAGACGCCCACGCGCGCCTGTTCTCGGTTTATGCCGAGACGCTGCGCCGCTTTGCCGGGGAACCGAAAGAGCCGAAAGAGTCGGATATCCGCTGTTTTGAACGGGCGTTTTTGCAGGAACTCGGTTACGGCCTGACCCTCAAACACGATGACAAGGGACAAGCCATCGATCCGACGCGGTATTATGCTTATGAAATTGAACGCGGCCCGGTCCGGCTGCGGGAAGTCGGCGACTCGGCGCTGGCCGTCAGCGGCAAGACCTTGCTCGACCTCGATGCCGAAGATATTTCCAATCCGCGTTCATTGCTCGAAGCCAAGCAGTTGATGAGAACCCTGATCGCCCATTACACCGGTGGCAAGGGCCTGGAAACACGCAAGATTTTTCTGGAGTTACAGGAACCATGATTGAACTGGGAGTCAATATCGACCACGTGGCGACGATTCGCGAGGCGCGCAAGACCTACGAGCCGGAGCCCGCCTGGGCCGCCGTTGAGGCGCATATCGGCGGCGCGGACGGAATCACCGTGCACTTGCGCGAAGACCGGCGGCATATTCAGGACGCCGATGTCGAAAAGTTGCGCACCTTGACGCAGGTCAAGCTGAACCTGGAAATGGCGGCCACCGATGAAATGGTGGACATCGCCTGCCGGCTCAAGCCGGAAATGGCCATGCTGGTTCCGGAAGGCCGTCTCGAAGTGACTACCGAAGGCGGGCTCGACATCGTCTCCCAGGAAACCAGGCTGAAAAAGTCAATCGACCGGCTTCTTGAGGCCGGCATCATCAGCAGCGTCTTCATCGATGCCGACCTGGAGCAAGTCGAGGCGGCGGCGCGCATCGGCGCGCGCGTCTGCGAGATACACACCGGCCCCTACGCGCACGCCTTCTATAACTTCGGACGCGATGCCGGGAGTCCCGCCGTGCTGGCCGAGCTCGACAAAATCAGGCAGGCGGGGGACGCCATTCGCCGCCTGGGCATGCGTTTCAACGCCGGCCATGCGCTGAACTACTTCAACGTACAGCCCGTGGCGCGCCTGCCCGGCATCCGTGAGCTGCATATCGGGCACGCCATCGTCAGCCGCGCCGTGTTCACCGGTCTGCGCGAAGCGGTCCGGGAAATGAAGCGCCTGATGCGCGAAGCGGCGGCCGTTCAGTTGTCGCAACCCGCATCGCCACCCCTGCATCCCTGATGATCGCCGGCATCGGTACCGACATCGTCGCCGTGGCGCGGCTCCGCCGGCTTTACCAGCGCCACGGCGCGCGGGTGGTGGAGAAGCTGCTTTCGCCATCGGAGCTTGCCGAATTCGCCAAAACAGGCGATTCCGGGCGTTTCCTGGCCAAGCGTTTCGCCGCCAAGGAGGCGTTCGGCAAGGCGCTGGGCATCGGCGTCGCCACGCCAGCCACCCTATCCAACATCGTGGTGACGCATGATGATCTCGGCAAACCCCTGTTCGACTATGCGCCGCCCTTGGCAGGGTATCTTGCGGAGCGCAACCTTACCGCCCATCTTTCGATCAGCGACGAGGCCGACTACGCTGTGGCGTTTGTTGTTTTGGAATGCACGTGAGCTTTTGTTTTCATTGGGGAGAACGCTATTTTTACGTCATCATGCCGGAAGAGTGGATGAAGACGGAGCGAGGATAAAGAAATGATTGCTGGTATTTTTGCAATTATCTTAATTTCGCTTGTATTCGGGCCAATGATCGTTGCGCCGATTCTGGCGTTGGTGCTGCCGAAAACGTGGTGGGGCAAGGCGCTTGTTTTATTGCTTGCATCGGTATTCATCTACATCGACTTGATGGTGATTGAGCGATGGAACACATCGGGCTTGAGTCATCTCTTTGATGTTCCTTTCCTTCACTTCTGGGTACTGGTCTTTTTCGTAGCGGCGATTGCGTGCCGAAAATACTCCGAGGGCAAGGTGTCGTTGCTATTGTTTGTCTCCGTGTTGTTGGTATTCGCCTCCTACGACCGGGCTGAACAAGAGAATAAGCAGAAGGCCCAAAAGGCCAAAAATATTGCCCAAAAGGCCAGGAAATTTACTCAGAACAAGATCGGTATTACCCAGAAGGAGGCAGAATACATTATTAAAAATGAGGAAGCGGCTGACGTGGCGTTTCCGGAAAGCTGCAAGAAGTCTGGAGAATTCATTCGTCGTACAGTAGAGAACGTCGACGGCATCCTGTTGCTGGAAGTGCCGCAGCCGGACGATATTGCCAGTGACAACGACGCAGAATACGGTCCTTATTATTACAGCTTCAAACAAACATTAAGCAAACCCAACAGTAACGACTTCCTTTATCTTTTGGGAAAGGGAAAAGGCGCTTTGGTCGAAGACAAGCAGATTGAGCATACTGGCTATCGCTACGTCGATGTTTTGGATAACAGTGATGGGAGACGCACGGTGTGGCGGTTTTATCCGGGGGGCGGGGAAGAACTGATCCGCAAAAGAACCACCGTCCCCCTCCCGCGTTATGGCATAAGCAAAGAGTACATCGCGACGGACGTGAAAGGGCGTTACGGGGTTCACGGCAGTTCGCTGAAGGTGATCGATTTAAAAACGAAAGAAGTGTTGGCCGAGCGGATTCGATACAGGAGGATATTGGGATCCTATACTGGAGGATATAGTGATGGCATTGAGAAGAATGAGATTATCGCGTGTCCGCCATTTGATTCTGATCAAGATGGAGATCGTTTTCAAGACCTGGACTTTATCGGGAAAGTCCTCAAACCCGGTCGCTGGATACCGGAAGAGAATCGGAAAGATTCCATTTTGAAGTCGGAGCGAAAGTACCGTGACCGTGAAGAAAACCAAAGAAAAGCCGAACGGGAAGCCAGGCGCGAAGCACTGTTCCAACGTCCTATTGGCGGCAATTGGGCACAAATCGAAGAGATGTATCAGGATCTTTGCAAGAAATCCGGCGAATTTATTTACCACACTGCGGAGAATGTAGATGGTTTCATGTTCAAGGATGAATCCGAAAGTACGAGCGACCCAAGCTTTTCGCGCTTTTTAGGAACCTACCGTTATGTCGATGATGTCTGGAATGGCAGGCGATATCGTTATACAGCATCGAAGACACTTCCAAAAAACAAAATACTTTCTATCGATCCCGATCCCGAACCACGTTACAGCGTGGCCAAAAAAGATAGCGACCAAAAGATAGGAGATTACAAAATATCGAGCTATTTGACGAAGATAAGCGATTTGCAAACCAACGAAACGATGGCTGAACTTATCATTTACTCGACATGGTCAAACTATGGCCCTGTGCTGGAATGCCCGCCTCGCCATGACTTGGAGAACTTTGTCGAAAAAGTCCTCAAACCCCGGCCATGATTGAAGCTTTATTTATCGGACAACGTAGGTTGGGCAAGCGAAGCGCAGCCCGACAATCGTTACGCCATTATTTTGCGGCGCTTCACGCCGCTTATTACGTTTGTCGGGTTGCGCTTCGCTTACCCAACCTACATGTTCTCCGAAAAGAAAATTACCATAAACCATGCCTTTAACCCTGCCCTACGGCCCTGGAACATAGGTTGGGGTGAGTGAAACGAACCCCAACATTGGGATGACTCAATGGCTGTTGTGTTGGGGTTCGCTCCGCTCACCACCAACCTATATGCTCTCCGGAAGGAAAGTTTCGGGTTTCCTTCGTGTCTCTGTGGTGAATATTTTTTTCTAATCATAAAACATGTCCCTGAACCTGCCCTACGGTCCGCTGATGATTGACATCGCGGGAACGGAACTGACTGATATCGACCGGCGGCGTCTGTCTTATCCGCTGGTTGGCGGATTGATTCTGTTTGCCCGCAACTACGCCTCGCCGGAACAGTTATCGAAATTGACCGCCGAAGTCCACGCCTTGCGCTCGCCACCGCTGTTGATTGCCATCGACCACGAAGGAGGGCGGGTGCAGCGTTGCCGCGAGGGTTTTACGTCCCTGCCGGCGATGCGGCGTCTTGGCGATTTGTGGGAACGCGAGCCGCAAAGGGCGCTGCTATCGGCCCGGGACATCGCGTATGTGCTGGCCGGTGAACTGCGGCTGCATGGCGTCGATTTGTCATTTACTCCCGTTCTCGATCTTGATCGGGGACGTAGCAAGGTAATCGGTGATCGTTCCTTCCACCACGACCCCCATGTGCTTATCCAATTAGCCGGACAACTGATTGACGGTTTGCACGCCGCTGGCATGAAGGCGTGTGGAAAACACTTCCCCGGACACGGTTGGGCGGAGGCCGATTCCCATGTGGCCATTCCGCTGGATGAGCGCCTTCTTGCAGAGATTGAACAGGATATGCGGCCGTTCCGCGAGCTTCCGCTCGACGCCGTCATGCCGGCGCATGTGATTTATCCCCGCGTGGATTCCAGGCCGGCCGGGTTTTCGCCGGTATGGCTGACAAAGCTGCGGAATGAAATCGGTTTCGAGGGCGTGATTTTCAGCGACGATTTGTCGATGGAAGGAGCCAGCGTGGCGGGTGGTATCGTCGACCGGGTCGTTAGTGCCTGGAACGCGGGTTGCGACATGCTGCTGGTGTGCAACGCGCCGGACAAGGCGGACGAAGTGCTGGAAAACTGGCGTCCCGATTTCGACGCCCGCCGCTCGGCCCGCGTTGCCGGGCTTCTGCCTTCGTCGGATGTTTCAGGCATAAAAAACGATTCTCGTTATCTGGCGGGAATCGAAGCGGCGGAACGGCTTGCCTGAGACAGACGCAAGAGTCGTTCCGATGTGCGTTGTCTTCTGCCCGAAGGCTGAGTAACTCATAGAGGTAAGCCCCCGGCTCTGCCGGGGGACTCACCAAGGTTTGACCTTTACGACAGTCGGAAAGATGTTTGAAACAGAGAATGAGTTATCTCCCACGAAGTTGCGAAGTGGTTTACGCAAGTGAGATACATGTTGAAAAAGCACAAACCTTTTGCCGCGAAGCGGCTCATGGTTTTGAAGGCGCCTTTGAGGCGCTAACAAATGAAGGCCTCCGGCTTTGCCGGAGGATTGTTACTTGAATTTCCGTCCGCCATGCGCTATCTTCTTTGCAACGGAGGGCGCCGAATCAATGAATCAAAAACTGCTGTTACCCACAAACGACTTCGTATTCAAAAAAATATTCAGCGAAAATACGGAAGTCTTGAGTGATTTCCTGCAAGCCGTCCTGGATTTACCCGCTGAAGAATACCAGGGATTGACCGTCGTTGATCCGAATCTGGAACGGGAATACATCGAAGACAAGCTCGGCGTTCTGGATGTCAAAGTCCACACAAAATCCGGAAAAGTAATCGATGTCGAAGTACAGGTAAAATCCCAGCGCTCCATCTGGAAAAGGATGGCCTTCTATACGGCGAAAATGCTTGTTGAACAAGTGAAGAGCGGGGACAAATACCAACAGATCAACCGGGTCATCAGCATACTGATCGCTGACTTCATCATGATCAAGGAAAACGACGTCTACCATAACCGCTTCCGCCTTTATGATGAACGAACCCAGGCGCGATTCCCTGACTCAATGGAAATAGACGTTCTGGAAATACCCAAACTGCGAGAAACAGACGGAACGCCCTTAGGCAACTGGATGCGTTTCTTCAGCGCCACGACAGAGGAGGATTTTATGCAAGCCGCGCAAAACAACCCCGCCATCACCAAAGCCTGGGGCGTGATCAAAGTCCTGAGCGGCGATGAACGCGCCAGAGCCCTGGCCGACGCCAGGGAAAAAGCCCGCATGGACATGGACTCCTGGCTGGATGACGCCCGTTATGAAGGAGAAGAAAGAGGGATGATAAAAGGGCGGCAGGAAGGACGGCAGGAAGGGCGGCAGGAAGAAAAACAGGAAGTCGCCAGAAATCTCCTGCAAATGAATATCCCTTTGGAGAACATTGTAAAAGCGACAGGCCTGTCTCTTGCCGAAGTGGAACGGCTTGCCGCCGAGCTTACGCACAGGCACTGACTGTAGTAACCATCCCGGAATTTATGGATTTATGCAAGCCGCACAAAACAACCCCGCCATCGCCAAGGCCTGGGGCGTAATCAAAGTCCTGAGCGGCGACGAACGCGCCGGAGCCCTGGCCGAAGCCAGGGAAAAAGCCCGCATGGACATGGATTCCTGGCTGGATGACGCCCGTTATGAAGGAGAAGAAAGAGGACGGCGGGAAGGAAGAAAGGAAGGGCGGCAGGAAGAAAAACAGGAAGTCGCCAGAAATCTCCTGCAAATGAATATCCCTTTGGAGAACATTGTAAAAGCGACAGGCCTGTCTCTTACCGAAGTGGAACGGCTCGCCGCCGAGCTTACGCACAGGCACTAACTGGGCTGCAAATTAAAACAAGCGGTGCGTTGCGTCTGAGAACGTTTCTGGATTCCGGCTTTCGCCGGAATGACGAGGAAAAAATAATAGGGGCGAAAAAATTTTCGCCCCCTAAAAATTCTAAAAATAATTCAGAATCGACGGAACGGGCGCCCTCGGCACATAACCGGCAATCCACCTGAGCGGCGTCAGAATCGTTTCGGGTATCAAGGTCATCACAAACAGCAGGATGCACTGGGCGATGAAGTAGGGCATGGTCGGCATGAGAATTTCTTCCATTTTGACCTTGCCCGCGGCGCAGGCGACATTGAGCACCGGTCCGACCGGCGGCGTCAGCAGACCGAGAACATTGACCAGGGTAAAGAGGATGCCGAAATAGACCGGATCGATTCCCGACGCCTTGAGCAAAGGAAGGAAAATGGGGGTCAGGATAAGGATCGTCGGCACCACGTCCATGGCCATTCCCACCACCAGCACCACCACCATCAGCATGACATTCAGCAGAATCGGCCGGTCGACCAGTCCGCTCATGGCGGCGGTAATGATCTGGGGCATGCGGGCGATGGTCATGATGTATCCGGCGACCATGGCGGTTGCGGCAAGGAACATGACCACGGCGGAAGTCTTCGCCGCGCTGACAAGTGCCCTGAATATATCCTTGAGCGACAGCTCGCGGTACACCAGGACGCCAATGAGGAGAGCATATATGACGGCGACGACCCCCGCTTCAGTGGCTGTAAAAACGCCGCCCCGCAGTCCCACGATAATAATCAGCGGCAAGAGCAGCGCCCACAGGCCGCTCATGAAAATCCGCGCTGTTTCCTTCAGGCTGGTTTTTTGTTTATCGACTTTGGGCGCGTCCTTGCGGGAAACAAGAAACCAGGTGACGCTCATGACAACGGTCAGGTAGAGCGCCGGCGCGATGCCTCCCAGAAACAGGGATTTGATCGAAACTCCGGCGGCGACGCCGTAAACGATCATCGGCACCGAAGGCGGCATGATGGGCGCCACCATATTGCCGGCGGCCACGAGTCCCGCCGCCTTGGGGCGGCTATAGCCGGAATCGGCCATCATCGGGATGAGAATCGCGCCCAGCGCGGCCGTGCTGGCGACAGCCGAACCCACCAGGCTGGCGAACAGCAGGCAGGCGAGGATCGTGACATAACCCAGCCCGCCACGAACGCCTCCGACAAAAATATTGCAAAAGTCGATGATGCGTTTGGTCAGTCCGCCGCGATTCATCAACTCTCCGGCAATGATGAAGAAAGGCAGAGCCATCATGGTAACGCTGTCAATGCCACGCATCAGTTGGGCGGCCACAATCTGCGGATTGGTGGCGCTTCCTCCCATATGGAGCGCGGTCGCGGCGGAACCGAACAGCAGGGCAAAGGCAATGGGAAGCCCCAGCATCATGGAGACGCACAGATACACCATAAATAAAATGATCAGGGTCATGGTCTTTCTCCTATTGCAGGTTGCCCTGGAGTTGTTCCGAGCCGGATTCGTCGTGAATCGCTAAAAGCTCACGGACGGACATTTTGAATACGAGAAGACGGTAGATGTTCGCCAGCCCGATGATCGTGATCGAAATACCGGTAACAAGGCCGACGGCATAAACCAGATAGATGGGAGTCTGTGTGGCGACCCAGCGGTCATTGAGGTTCTGAATGACAAGCTGCCAACTGCCCTGGGTCAGAATGACCATGACCCAGATGATTCCGGCCTGAACCAGAAAATAAAGGATTCTCTGGGCAAGATCCGGGACGCGGGATAGAACACTGTCGATACCGAGATGCTGATTATCATGCATGGCCCCGATGGAGCCTAAGTAAACCAGATAGATGAAACACAAGCGGGCCACTTCCTCTGACCAGGCGAACCCTGTGGAAAAAAAGTAGCGCAAGATCACGTTCATGAAAATCAGGGCAATCATCAGCGCCAGAAAAAAGGCCATCAGAATTTCTATGCCCCGGAATAACGAGTCTAAAAATTTTTTCATCCCAACTCTCCCAAATTCCTCCCCCCTTGCGGGGGAGGATGCCCGAAGGGCAGGAGAGGGGGCAGCGGTTCAGCACGAAATAACGCTGGAACATGCCTGATCCTCCCCCTCTCCCCGGCCCTCCCCCGCAAGGGGGGAGGGAGCGTATGGATAACCCCCCCTGCAGGTGGCCACAAGGGGTTCCAAATTTGCCGATTTGTTCCGCCTGTTTTCTCTTATTGAACAGCCTTGATTTTGTCGGTAAGAGGCTTGGCCCAGGCCTGTTCCGCGTACAGCTTGTCGGTCAGCGGTTTGAGCAATTCGATGATCTTCTGCTGATCTTCCGCTGAACAGGAAGTGACCGTTACGCCGTGGTCTTTAAGGAACTGGCGATCCTTGTCAACGCTGGCGATATAGTCATTCCAGGCCTTTTCGGTCGTCGCTTTGGCCGCGTCCCTGATCAATTTCTGATGTTCTGCGCTGAGTTTATCGAAGAAAGGCGCGTTGACGACGATTTCCAGGGTGGCGATGATGTGGTTGGTTTCATAAAGGAATTTCTGCACCTCGTTGAAGGATTCGCTGATCACCGTCACCATGCCATTATCCTGTCCGTCGACGACGCCGGTCTCCAGGGCGCTGAACAGCTCGCCCAGGGGAATGACCTGAGCGCTGGCGCCAAGGTTTTGCGCGATGCCGACATGGATGGGATTGGAGGGCATGCGGAATTTCTGCCCCTTGAAGTCGCCCACCGAGGTCAGTTTTTTATTGCTGGTAAAAGTGCGGGCGCTGTTCGGCCCCCAAGCCAGCATATGGACGTTGGGGAATTTCTGATGGAATCCCGCGTTCATTTCGTCCGCGATGGGGCCGGTCCAGACTTTCTTCGCGTGATTCAGATCACGGTAGAGGAAAGGCCAGTCGGAAATCATCATGGTGGGATATTCCTGATTCATCGGGGTGCCGACGACGGCCAGCTCGATCGTCCCGTTGCGCACACCGTTCCAGAGATCGGCTTCGTTCCCCAGAGTGCCGGAGTGATACACATCCACAACAATGGCGCCGTTACTGCCCTTCTCGACCTGGGTCTTGAACACCGAATCCAGCGCCGCCGCCATCGGATGGCTTGCGCCCCAGTTATCGCCAACCTTGATGGTTACCGGCGCGGCGAACAGGCTGCTCGCCGCGATAAGCGTCAGACCTGTCACAAAAATTTCCCCGAATTTCATTTTTTGCCTCCGTGCTTAAAAGTCGATCAGACCCGGGGCTCCATGCCCCGGTCGCTTGTTTTCATTCTCCTGGCGTCGGTCCTGTGAATCCGCTTGTAGAACGACACTCTTGTATGGTAGTGACCTTTGTTTTGCAGTGCAAGAGGAGTTTTCAGCGTTGGAATCTACTGCGCACTTGACGTTTTGCGCCAGGACACGGAATATACAGCCCTCTGATTCCTTCTATCGCACCGCGCAAAAATCACATGTTTTTCAGTCCTTCGCCCGCGTCAGGGATCAGATGTCAGGTATCAGGAATCAAGCCCATGCCGGTTTGCGGTCACCTGCGGGGAGGCAGGGTGGCATCGAAGAACGCCTCCCATCCCCGTCATTCCCGCGAAGGCGCGCTCCGTCATTCCCGCGAAGGCGGGAATCCAGGTTCGTTCATCAAATTTCCGGATAAAGCACCGGAAACACCCGGTATGACGAGACCGGGTCGTGAAGTGCAGGGTCGGGCGGGAACCGGCAGAGCTGGGGTGCCTGATTCTGGCATGATTCTTGCTTACTCACATTCTTCTCTGATCGCTGACGCAAAAACCGGCTTCGCCGGTTTTTGCTTTTCATTCGCGGCCTTGTCCCTTTGGGGGCAAGGCCGCTTTTTTTCGTCGTCTCTTTAAGCACTCGTGTTCCAAGAGGAACCCATGTCCTAAAAATCCCGCTCCAGGGCCGGTAGCCGTCCGTTCAAACTCACGCCGCTCGCGCTCGCCCTGGCTCTTTCCGGGCTGGCGCTGTGTTCCTTCACTCCCATCGCCCGTGCCGCTGAGATTACTCAGGGCGGCGGCAACGGCGGCTACGGCGGCGGCGGCCTGGGCGTGGGCGGAGGCGGAGGCTTTGGCCTGGGTGGAAGCAGCGCCAACCAAGGCGCGGGCGGCGGAGGCGGTTTGGGCGGCGGCGGCGGGGCCGGACATGACGGCATCTCTGTGGGAGGGGGAGGCGGCTTGGGCGGTTTGGGGTCCGTCACTGGCGGCACCGGCGGCACCGTAAACTATTCTGACGGATATTCCGGCACCGGCACCGGCATCGGCGGTTCGGGTGGTCAGACGGTCGTCACTAACGGCAGCGGCGCTGTCGGCGGCAACGGCGCTTATGGAGGAGGAGGGGGTAGCAGCAGCATAGGCGGCGGCGGGGCTGGTGGCAACAACGGCACCCTGGGCGGTGACGGGGTGAGTAAGGGCGGCGGCGGAGCGGCACGGGTGCTGCTGGACACGGATAACAACCACAGCATAAGCAACGCAACTATAACTGGCGGCAACGGCGGCAGCAGCGGAGGAGGCGGGGCCGGCGTGGTTATTTACAGCGCCCCGGTCGCAGGCTTTAACCTCGACATAGGCGCAGGCGCAGCCATAAGCGGCGGCAACGGTGGCACCAGCGGCGCCGTCGCCGTCGCTGGCGGCGGCGGCGGGGCCGGGCTGGTGGCTGACGGCTTGAGTCATATAAGCATGAACGCCGGAACTATAAACGGCGGGACCGGCGGGAACGTAGGCGGCAGCAACCAAAGTAGCGCGGGCGATGGCGGCAGCGCGGTATTTCTTGGCGTTGACGGCAGTTTGTTTACCCAAAGCGGTGGCAGTATAAACGGCGGAGACGGCGGGAGCACCACCGGAGCAAACACCACTTATGCCGCTGGTCTGGGCGGGGATGGTCTGCGGGCCAACAACAGCCTGATAAGTATTGGCGGCACAGTGACCGGCGGGAACGGCGGCAACAGCGGCGCGTACGCGGCAGGGAACGGCGGCAGCGGCCTCTACACCTGGAGTACGGACGCCACGACCCATAGCGAAATAACCGTCAACAGCACGGCCACGGTCAGCGGCGGCAACGGCGGAGCCACAGGCACAGGTACGGCGGGCGATGGCGGGGTGGGCGCGCGCCTGACCGGCAACAACAGCCTTCTCATCAACGCTGGCACGATTGAAGGCGGCACAAGCGGCAGCGGCACACAGGCCAACGCGGTCAGCATCGAGGGCGACAACAACATTGTGGAGTTGCGCAACGGCTACAGCTTTACCGGGAACGTGGTCGTGGAGAGCGGCGCGGGCAACATCTTGCGTCTGGGCGGC
>BNUC01000075.1 GCA_025997075.1 Betaproteobacteria bacterium
CACGATCGCCCAGTTCAAGGTGTAAAGGCTTGGTGGCGCGCTACGCCGAAAGTACGCTTTCTGGATTCTCGCCTTCGCGGGAATGATGGGGGATTCACCCTGGGAGCGCGGGCGTCTCGCCCGCTCTCCCAGGGAAACCCTCTCAAGCAAGCGTAGGTTGGGAAAGCCGCGAAGCGGCGCATCCCGACAATCATTCATTTCGACGCGAAGCGTCGCAAATTAAACGGTAATGCCATTTTGCGGCGCATTCGCGCCGTTATTTGCGATTGTCGGGATGCGCTTCGCTTTCCCAACCTACAGCTTCTGTTGCGCGGCCCGAACGCCGAGGATCGCATCCTGGCGCTCGATGCCCTGTACATCGATGGCATGCTGACCATGCTCACTCTGGGCATCGGTTTCGGTTCCAGCGCGTATTTCGGTATCGCTCTGGTGATTGCCCTGTTCGGCTTTGTCGGTTCCTCGGCCATGGCCAAATTCCTGCTTCGCGGCGAGGTGATCGAGCCATGAACGCGAGCGGGATTCCTCTCTGGGCGGCCTTGCCCGCCGCCTTGTTGCTGGTCTGCGGCGGATTGTTCACCCTGATCGGCGCGTTCGGGCTGTTCCGGCTGGAATCGTTCTACACGCGTATTCACGCCCCCACGCTGGGCGCCTCGCTGGGGACGGTTTGCGTTCTGGCGGCGTCGATGCTGGTTTCGTCGGCGCTGGCGGAGCGTCCGGTCATTCACGAATTACTCATCCTTTTATTCCTTTTCATGAGCTCGCCGGTGACGACCATGCTGCTGATGCGCGCTGCGATGTTCCATCGTCGCGGGTAATAGAAAAAGGCGAGAAAAAAGCGAGAAAAATGCAAAAAAATAGAAGAATATGTTGATTTCCATTATTATTCGCGCGATGAAAAAAACGGGATAGATAAAACGCTGGCGCCCCAATCCTGCCAGAAACTACTCGCATGAAACCACTGGTTTGTCCCTGGTTTGTTTTTTCTCCCGTTTCCCTTTAGAAAAATGAGTTCTTCAGCAAATGAAATTCCTGCGCACGCTTAAAGAGGTTTTCTTTTCTTCGCTGCCGCTTGCCGCGATCATCATCCTCGTCTGCGGCGTGATTGCGCCGATGGAAGACAGCTTTGACTACGTGAAACTGGCTGTCGGATACGCGGGCGTCGTTTTCGGGCAGGTGTTGTTTCTGGTCGGACTCGACGTCAGCGTCCTGCCCATCGGGGAGTTGATCGGCAGTTCACTGATCCGGCTGAAAAAAACCATCTTCATCATCTTCTTCGGTTTTCTGTTCGGGCTCCTTGCCACGGTTGCCGAACCGGCCCTGTCGGTGCTGGCGAGACAGACACACATGATCATGCCGCTGGTCAACGAAACAGTGTTCATCTGGATCATGGGCACGGGAATCGGCGTATTCGTCGGGTTCGCGATGTATCGGGTCTTGAAGGACATGGGCATCAAGGTGGTCTTTGTCGTGCTGTATGTCATAACCTTCGCGCTGATCATTTTCACGCCCGAGGAATTCATCGCCCTGGCCTTCGACGGTAGTGGCGCGACCACGGGCGACATTTCGGTGCCCTTCATCCTGGCGCTCGGCATCGGCGTCTCGGCCACCATGTCGAAGCACAAGAGCATCGACGACACCTTCGGCATCATCGGACTGGCCTCGGTCGGCCCGATCATTGCGCTGTTCATTTACGGAATCATTCTGAAAATCATGAGCGACGGGGTTGTTCCGACGGCTGTCCTGTACGATCCGGGCGCTCAGGAAAGTTTCGTCGGAGTCGTCCTGTCGAATCTGGGCGACGTGGCCCTGGCGCTTTTCCCGGTCGTGATCTGCTTTCTGCCGTTTCAGTTTTTCATGATCAAACTGCCCAGAAAAGAGTTCATCCGGATGCTGCTCGGGACGGGTGTCGTCTATGTCGGGCTGCTTATCTTCCTGTCGAGCATCGACTTCGGCTTCGCTTTCGCGGGCAAATACATCGGCGAAGTTTTTCTGGATCCGGTCCGTCCCGATGGGTTCAAATGGTTATTGCTGATTGTCGGCTTTATTCTCGGCGGGGCGATCACGCTGACCGAGCCCGCCGTCACCGTGCTGGGCGAGCAGCTTGAGGAAATCACCAACGGCCACGTGAAGAAAATGACGATACGCGGAACGCTGGCGATAGGCATTGGCTTCGCCGCGATGATTTCCATAGTGAAAATCATCACGCAGATCAACATTCTCTGGTTTCTGGTACCGCTTTACATCGTAGCGCTGATCATGATGAAGTATACGTCCAAGCTTTTCGTGAGTCTGGCCTTCGATTCGGGCGGCGTCACGGGCGGCGCCCTGACCTCGGCCTTCCTGACTCCGATGACGCTGGGAACGGCGCAGGCCGTGGCCCTCGCGACAGGTCCGGGCGCGCAGTCGGTGCTGACCAACGGCTTCGGAATCATCGCCTTTATTTCGATCACGCCCATCATCGCCGTGCAGGCGCTTGGCATGATTTACGACATGCGCACGAGAAGAAGCGAGGAAGCCGCGCTGGCGAACGAGCGTGAGGGATTGGAAAAACTTGTATCCCATGTCGGGCATGCAGGAGAACAAAGCCAAAAGGGGAAAGAGGATAGCGGCAATGAATGAAAAAGTCGTGGTCAACGAGATCGTCCTGCTGACGGTCATCGTCGAAAAAACGCATAAGGACAACTTGATCGCCCTGCTCTCGGAAGCGGGTGGCCAGCTCATCAACACCATGTACGGCAAGGATCTGGCCAAGGAGGAGACAGGCTATCTCAGGGCGGCGCTCGGCCTGGTGTCGAAAGAAAACCGGGTTGTCGTCACATGTCTGTTACCGAGCGAGGAATCCGCTCTCATGATTGAAACCTTGATCGAGAAATTCGAGCTTGACAAACCAGATGCGGGCGCCGCTTTCACCGTGCCTGTCGAAACGCTCTCGTTTTAGCCGGGAACTGAAATCCAGGCTCCAGGCTTTCGCCGGCATCGACGCTGACTTTAAGAGGATATTTGAAATGGAAAACACGAACAGCATGAAAGCATTGTTCATCATCGTCAATATGGGTTTCGGCAGCAATGCCATGGAAATCGCGTACGAGGAGGGGGCCGAAAGCGCGGTCATCATCAACGCGATCGGTACCGGCATGGTGAGAAAATCGCTGACGGGCATTCCCGTGGAAAGCAAGAAAGAAATCGTTCTGTGCATTGCGAGCGAGGATGTCGCCCGGAAAGTCGTTGCGGCCATCAAGGAAAAAGCCGGCGTGGATTCGCCCGCCCACGGCATCTGCCTGATTCTGCCGGTCGGGCAGATAACGCCGTTCAACACGGGTTTGTCGCAGGTCGAAAAAGAATAATCCGTTCGGGAAATAGCGGAAGCTCACCGGTGATACCACTTCCCGCGGAGTATGGCGATCCATCTTCCTCCCCCTCGCGGGGGAGGATGCCCGAAGGGCAGGAGAGGGGGCGGCGGTTCAGCGTGAAACAGGGCTGGAATAGGCCCGATCCTCCCCTCTCCCACCCCTACCGGGGCACCCTCTCCCACAAGGGGAGAGGGAAAGCAAACGCCTGTTCATGCTTTACCCTGTTTTTGTATTGTCAATGTGCGCACAATATGTAATTATCAGTAATACATGGTATTTGGAGTTTCAACATGGCAACGACAACCATCAATATTCGTACCGATAGCGATATCAAAGAGCGCGCTCAAACCTTGTTTGCGCAATTCGGGATGGACATGACTACCGCCGTCAATCTTTTTTTGCGACAAACCCTGCGCGAACAGACGATTCCCTTTGCCATTACGCTGCATGGCAGTGGTGTGAGCCGCACTGCAAATGTTCCCAAACCTGGCGGATGGGAAGGCAAAATCGAAATGGCCGAGGATTTCGATGCGCCGTTGGAAGACTTCAAGGATTACATGTGAGATGAAATGTCTTCTGGATACCCATGCTGTTCTTTGGTTTGCGTTTTGACCGTCTGTTGATTGCTACTGCGTACGCACAGGGGATAAGCCTCGTCAGCGCTGACGAAAACATCCTGAAATATGACGTTTCGAGGATTTGGTAAGTCCATCGATTCGGCGCGTGTCTGTCAATTATTTTACAAGGAGTCTGATTCATGGCTGTAACGCAGGAAGCCGTCCAGGCGGCGCTTAAAAATTTTATCGATCCAAACACGCAGAAAGACTATGTTTCAAGCCGCGCGCTCAAGAATCTGAAAGTCGAAGACGGGCAAGTCTCCTTCGACATCGAACTGGGGTATCCGGCCAAAACGCAGTTGGAGACGATTCGTTCGGCCGTGGTCGATGCCGTGCGGGCCGTGCCGGGCGTGACCGGCGTTACGGCGAACGTCGCGGCGAAGATCGTGGCGCATGTCACGCAGCGCAATCTCAAACCGCTTCCTGGCGTGAAAAACATCATTGCGGTGGCGTCCGGCAAAGGCGGCGTCGGTAAAAGCACGACGGCGGTCAACCTGGCGCTGGCGCTGTCGGCCGAGGGCGCCAGCGTCGGTTTGCTCGACGCCGACATCTATGGCCCCTCGGTGCCGCAGATGCTGGGTCTGACCGGCCAGCGACCGGAATCGGAAGACGGCAAGACGATGGAACCCATGCGGGCGTTTGGTCTGCAAACCATGTCGATCGGCTATCTGGTCGATATCGATTCACCGATGGCCTGGCGCGGTCCGATGGTGACGCGGGCGCTGGAGCAGTTGCTCGGCCAGACCCGATGGCAGGATCTCGATTATCTCGTCGTCGATATGCCGCCGGGAACCGGCGACACGCAGCTCACGCTGGCGCAAAAGGTTCCGGTGACCGGCGCGGTGATCGTCACCACGCCGCAGGACATCGCGCTGATCGACGCGCGCAAGGGCTTCAAACTGTTCGAAAAGGTGGGCATCCCCATCCTTGGACTCGTCGAAAACATGAGCCTGCATATCTGCTCGCAATGTGGTCACGAGGAGCACATTTTCGGCACCGGCGGCGCGGAGCGCATGGCGCGGGATTATGGCGTCGAGGTGCTCGGCGCCTTGCCGCTGGAACTCTCCATCCGCGAACTGACCGACGCCGGCAAGCCGACCGTCGTCGGCGCTCCCCAATCGCGCGCAGCCGATATCTACCGGGCGATTGCACGGCGTGTCGGCGTAAAAATCGCCGATCGGGCCAAGGACATGACCGGCAAGTTTCCGAACATCGTGGTGCAGAATACTTGACCCATCCTCCCAACCTCCTTTCCCGAGAGAAGGGGCTAATTTTTACCTCGTCATTCCGGCGCAAGCCGGAATCCAGTAGGGTGTATCAGATGCCGTACTGGGTTCCGGCTTTCGCCGGGACGACGGAGTGTCTACTCTCAAGAAACACCACTTAAGCTATTGATTTTATTGATATGAAAATTTCGCGGAGTATGGCGATCCATCGTCCTCCCCCTCGTGGGGGAGGATGCCCGAAGGGCAGGAGAGGGGGCGGCGGTTCAGCGCGAAACAGGGCCGGAATAAGCCCAATCCTCCCCCTCACCTGCCCCTGCCGGGGCACCCTCTCCCACAAGGGGAGAGGGAAAGCAAACGCCTGTTCATGCTCCCCGTGTTTCTTCGGGACGATTTTCGGCTCCGGCCCGATTACTTCGCTGACATCTACAAAAATTCCCTGATTTTGAATTCAAGTAGGCTGCGGTGTTCCTTGCTGATGGCGATTGCCCTGCCCTAAGGTTTCGCTTATCGCCCTGTTGCCGTTGAGTTAAAATAGGCAAATTTCAATCGGCGCCGAATGAAGACAACTGTGCGGGGCAAACCATGCCAAATCAGAATTCCACGCATTCCCTTGCCATGCCTATGTGGAAAAAAGCGGCTATAGGCTTGAGCATCCTGATCGTCGTACTGGTTATTGGCGGCATTTTCTTTCTGCCTTCCCCGAAAAAAACAGAATCGGCGATAGTGGCGACGCCGGATGCTCACGGTTATCCGAGTGTTTCTGCCTCCCGTCTGGATGAACCGCTCTTACCCATCCAAATGCCGACCGGTCTGGATGAACGGAAAGTGGCCCTGGGTCGCGAGTTGTTCCATGACCCGCGTCTTTCCCGCGACAACAGCATCAGTTGCGCCACCTGTCATGATCTTGCGCGCGGCGGCGTCGATCGTCTGCCCCGTTCTATCGGCGTGGGCGGTCAGAAGGGCGAAGTCAACGCGCCTACGGTCTATAACTCATCGTTCAATTTCCGGCAATTCTGGGACGGTCGCGCGAATACCCTGGAAGAACAGGTCGCCGGGCCGGTAGAAAATCCTGTGGAGATGGCATCGACTTGGGAGGATGTCCTCGTCAAGTTGAAGGCGGATCAGCGGATGGTCGCCCAGTTTCGCGCTATTTATGACAGCGAACCGACAGCGGCGGCGGTGCAAAACGCGATTGCCGAATTTGAAAGCTCCCTGATTACCCCTTCGCGCATGGATCGCTGGTTGTCGGGCGAAGCAGACGCAATCACCAGCCAGGAACTGGAAGGCTACCGGTCTTTCCGGCGACACGGTTGCGTGACCTGCCATCAGGGGAAAAATATCGGAGGCAATCTCTTTCAGCGCTTCGGTGTGATGCAGGATTATTTTGCGGGCCGCACGGTCGATGATGCCGACCCGGATCAGGGGCGTTTCCGGGTCACGAAGCGCGAGGAAGACCGCTTCGTCTTCAAGGTGCCCGGTCTGCGTAATGTGGCGCTCACCGCGCCTTACTTCCACGATGCTTCGGAGGCAACGCTGGAAGATGCCGTCACCAAGATGGGCCGTTATCAGTTGGGCGTCGATCTGCCTCCGGAAGATGTTCAGTCCATGATGCAGTTTTTGCATGCCCTGAACGGAGAGCAGTTGTAATGAAATCCAGACAGTTCCTGCGCGCCCTGTTGCCGTGGCTGATGCTGGTGACACTGGGCTGCATTCTGTTGGTTTTCTACATGTTGAGCAGCAGCTTGAGCGACGAGGAGAACCGCCTGGTCGATCAGGACATGCGCCAGATATTGGCACTGGATACCCGCATCAATCTGGAGGTGATGCGTCTCAGGCATCGGCAGTTGCAGGATTACGACTCCCTGTCGGATTCCGTCGGCCAGGTGACGGGTTTGCTGGGCGGACTGCAAAATAAATTCGCGGAACTGGGCTTGCCGGATGCCCTGAAGCCCACCGTTCTGGTATGGGAGACGAAAGAAAGCTTGCTGGAAGATTTCAAGCGTCAGAACACGGTGCTTGCCAATTCCCTCTATCACTTCGTCAATCTTTCCCGGCAGTTGCATACGGGTGAAGCGAAAGATGCCGGATTGCTGAATGCCGTGGTCCGGGATGTGCTCATGTTCGTCAATGAGCAGCAGACGGAAGACATCCCCGTACTTCTGACGAGTCTGGAAAGTCTGGAAACGGCCAGCCGGAGCTGGGGCGAACCCATGTCCGCGCGCGGCGCCCTGCTGGCGGCGCACGGCAGGCAGATCGTCAACAATCACATTCCCGTGTTGCGCCTGATGCGCAATTTGGCGCGCACTACCTTCATCCAGAATATTGAACAGGCTTATGGTGAATATGTTCGCGCCCATGACCGGATGGGGGCGCGGGCGGAAATTTACCGGCGGCTGATGGCGATCTTCTCGCTGATCATGGTGATTTCCGTGGTGCTGATCGTGCTGCGTCTGCAATACACGGTGCGGGAACTGAAACGCAACATAAGCACATGGCATCAGGCCGAGACCCGCCTGCGCGTCGCTGCCAGCGTTTTTGAAAATCTTTCCGAAGCCATGACCGTCACCGGGCCGGATGGCAGGATTCAATCGGTCAACAAAGCCTTTACCGCGATTACCGGTTATAGCGAAGCTGAAATACAGGGCAAGAGGCCGGATGATATTTTGAGTTCCGGCTTGCACGGGCCGGAATTTTTCCACGCCATGTTGGCTGCTCTGAACAAGGAGGGGCGCTGGCAGGGTGAAATCATCAATCGCCGCAAGAATGGCGAAACTTATCCTGGATGGCTGTCCATCACGGCGGTGTGTAACCAGGACGGCATTGTGGAACAGTTTATCGCCATCTTTTCCGATTTGTCCGAACGCAAAAAGGCGGAAGCCAACCTTCAGTATCTGGCCTACCATGACCCGCTGACCGGTCTGGCCAACCGCCTGCTCTTCAATGACCGCCTGAATACAGCCATGCTGCAGGCGCACCGTAATCAGCAGTGGCTGGCGGTGATGCTGCTCGACCTCGACCATTTCAAGTCCATCAATGATTCTCTTGATCATAATGCCGGTGACCGGTTGCTGACGATAGTCAGTTGGCGTCTGAGCGGGCTTCTGCGCGAAAGCGATACGCTGGCCCGCTTTGGCGGTGATGAATTCGCCCTGCTGTTGCCGGAACTCACTTCTCACGCCGACGCCGCCATGCTGGCAAAGCGGATGGTGCTTTCCTTCGAGAAACCCTTCGAACTGGAAGGTCGGGAAGTTTTCACCTCGACCAGCATCGGGATCGCGGTCTATCCTGCCGATGGCGAAAATGCGGAGATTCTTCTGAAGAATGCCGATGTGGCACTCTACAGCGCCAAAGACGCCGGACGTGCCGCCTTCCGTTTTTTCAAGGAAAACGACAACAGTGATTCCCTGGAGCGCCTCGAACTGGAAACTGATTTGCGCCGTTCCGTCCAGCACGACGAATTGCGGCTCTACTACCAGCCGCAGGTCAATGCCTACACTGGCATGATTTACGGCGTGGAAGCCCTGGTGCGCTGGCAGCACCCCTCGCGCGGTCTGCTTACGCCGGATCGTTTCATCGGGCTGGCGGAAAGCACCGGCTACATCGAAGTGCTGGGGCGCTGGTGTCTGGAAACCGCCTGTCGGCAAATGGTGGAATGGCAAAAAGCCGGTTTGCCCATCCAGCGCGTCGCCGTCAATGTCTCGTCACGCCAGATCAGAAAACCTGATTTCATGGAGATGGTGTTGGGAATCGTCGAGGAAACGGGAATCAATCCAGGCTGCCTGGAGATTGAACTTACCGAATCTTCGATGGCCGACGATCCTGAATACACCTTCAGTCTCTTTTACAAATTGCGCGAGAAGGGCATCCGCATCGCCATCGACGATTTCGGTACCGGCTATTCCTCGCTCTCCTATCTCGCCCGCTATCCGGTCGATGTGGTCAAAATCGACAAGAGCTTCATCGACGGCATCATCGGCGTCGAACAGAGTGCGCTCACCCTGGTGCAAGCCATAGTACTGATGTCGCACACCCTGAACATGGAAACCGTCGCCGAAGGCGTGGAAACCGCGGAACAACGCCAAAAGCTGATTGAGATGCAGTGCGACCTGCTGCAAGGCTATTTCTACTCCCGCCCCTGTCCAGCCGCAGCCCTCATTGAGCTGCCCTGTGTGACCTGAAGACGGCGCAAGTTCGCCCGTAAGAATCCTTCTTTGGTGCGCTATTGTACTGCCGGGCCGCAACGATTGCGCTGTGACAAGCGGCCCATGAGCTGCCGCGTGTCATGTAACGAGAGCGCCTAATGGCGATTCTTTATGTCTTTAATCTGCTCTTCGGTTTGCTCTTTCGAGATGCCGTTGATTTCCTGCCGGCTTCCTTCCAGAGCTTCCCGTTTGCCGGCAATGACATCAAGAGAGTCGTTGGTGAGCCTTCCCCACTGTATTTTCAAGTTGCCCTTGAGTTGTTTCCAGTGGCCTTCGGCGATATCGATGTTCATATCCCACTCCTTTATTTCGTTTGCTCAACGGTGGCGGATTGGACGACATCCTTTACAAGCGTTTCCTTGCTGCCCGGAACGCTTTCCTGATCGGCAATCAGTTTCATATTCATGATGTCTCCTTTATAAAGTTGCCCGCCAGCAATAGTTCCTTTTTAACGCGAATTTTCCCGGCGGTATGTACGGTTCCGCACATCGCTTGCTGTGTACAGGCAAATAAATAATTGTTTTTGTGCGATATGGGACATACTGCCGGGAGCAGGCGCGTTTATCATGCGAGAAAGAAAATCATGCCAATTCCTCACGCCCCACGCCAGAACCACATTCTCGCCGCCCTGCCGGAGGAAATCTACGAACGCCTGTTGCCGCATCTGGAGCACGTCTCGATGCCACTGGGCGATGTTTTGTATGAATCCGGTATTCAGATGCGCCATATTTATTTCCCGATCAATTCCATCGTCTCTCTGCTCTACGTCATGGAAAACGGGGCTTCAGCCGAAATTGCCATCGTCGGCAACGAAGGTTTCGTCGGCATTTCGCTGTTCATGGGCGGCGAAAGCGCCCTCAATCGCGCTGTCGTGCAAAGTTCCGGCGAAGCCTACCGGCTACCGGGGCGAATCTTGAAAGACGAGTTCGAACGCGGCGGACCCTTGCAGCACCTGTTTCTGCGGTATACCCAGGCATTGCTGACCCAGATGGCGCAAACGGCGGCCTGCAATCGCCATCACACGCTGGATCAGCAATTTTGCCGCTGGTTGCTGCTGAGTATCGATCGCCTGCCGTCGAACGAACTGGTCATGACGCAGGAACTGATTGCCAACATGCTCGGAGTCCGTCGCGAAGGGGTGACCGAGGCGGCCGGCAATGTGCAGAAAGCCGGCCTGATCAGCTACCAACGCGGTCATATCACCGTGCTCGATCGGACTGGATTGGAGGCGCGGGTGTGCGAGTGCTACGCAGTAGTCAAGAAAGAGTTCGACCGTCTTCTCCCGGACAAAACAGCCAGGTAGGAACTCAGGCTCTGTCAGCCGTGTCGCGGGTATCCGGCAGTTCGGCATGCATGGCGGCTGCAATGAGTCTCCAGTCGTGGTCGCTGATGGAAAACAATCCGAATCTGAACTGATAGCCCCAGTTTTTAATCCCGGCGGAAAATTCCAGTTCTCCGAGCAAGGGAGAAATGGAGCTTTCCTGCGCGGGAAACCAGCGGACATCGCGGCGGAAAGGGATAAATCCGCCGCCCATGTCGAACTGATAAGGTGGGTCGGCTTTGACGATACCGATGGCGGTGAACGCCTGAAGTTTTACCTTGCCGCCAAATTCCTGCGTCGGGGAGTAATAGACCACCCGGTCTTGCGGCTTGATGCGGCGCAATGGCGCGAGTTTGCCGTGGCAGACTTGCATGAATCCTCCCTCACGCCCAATCCGCACATGGTCTGCCGAAGCCACGGCAATCCAGTTGCTGCTCATTCGACGGCAGGCGCGAAAACGCGCAGGCGGTGACGGTCCGGGTCGAGCGCGACAAAGGTGTAGCCGAACTCCATCGCGGTGGGGGTTTGCTGCATGGGGATTCCGCGCGCCAACCAGTCACGGTACAGAGCATCTACGGCAACGTTATCAGCAAGAGAAAACGCCACTTCGCTGCCACCGACAGGCGTGGCGGGCGGCTCAACCGTGTGCTTTGACCACAAACCGAGCATGAAGCCGGATTCGAGCGCGAACAGGACGAAGGTGGGCGAGCTTTCCACGGGCGCCTTGCCGAGCAAGTCCGCATAAAACCGGCCACTGTTTTCGGGATGGTCTACGTACAGAAGGATGAAATTGGGGTCACTCATAAAAATCTCCATAGGGAAAATAGTGATGCAGGAGACTTCATGGTAGACGGGGATGCTGTCAGTTTCTGTCAGCAGTCTTATTGCAGCGGAATCCCCTCAAGCTCGCGCCATTCTTTCAGCAGCGCCTGTCGGCGGCGCGGGTAACGCTCTTCCGTGATGGCGAGCACGGTTATCCGGTCGGTGCGGAAATTGCGGAATGCCTGCCGCAGCTCGCACCACGCTACCAGCAGACGAACATGCTCGAAGTAACCGAGCGCGAATGGCCAAATGGTGCGTGTGGACGTGGCGCCGCCTGAATCCTGATAAGCGATTCTGATTTTGCGTTCGGCGCGAATAGCCTTTCGGAGTTGCGACAAATCAGCCTCTCTGGCGATATGAGCGTTTTCCGCGCCCTTGGCATAACCCGCCAGCAGGGCAGAAAAATCCAGTGTCGGGCGCAGGTGGTTTGGCAAGACCGCCGCGATTTTGCTCAAGGCGTTACGTGCGGCGGCGCTCAAAGGCACGTCGCCCCGATCCATCACCCAGCGCGATCCCAACACCAGCGCCTCGATTTCTTCTTCCGAGAACATTAGCGGCGGCAAGAGAAAACCGGGGCGCAGGATAAAACCCAGCCCGGGGTCGCCGTCAATCTGCGCTCCCTGTTCCCGCAGGGTGTTAATGTCGCGATACAAGGTACGCAAACTAACGCCCAACTCCGTCGCCAACTGTGCTCCAGCCACCGGGAAACGGCGGGCGCGCAAAATCTGAAGCAAATCAAACAGACGTTGTGTTCGGTACAAGGGGGATTCCTTTAGCAAGCGTGGCCCGGAAAACAGCCACTGTCCGCACTAACGAAAAAACGCCGGGAGAACTGTGCTCTCCCGGCGTTTTGTCATGGCAAACAGAATTATTCGACCTTGGCCTTGGCGCGCAGATCATCGACCATCTTGGTGATTTCCTGCGTCTGCGCCTGCTGCAGGAGGCGCGGCTTGATTTCCTCGAACGCGGGGAAGGTCGCCGGACGGGTGTCTTCAAGCTGGATCACGTGGTAGCCGAATTGCGACTGAACCGGGGTTTCTGTGAATTTACCTTTCTCCAGAGCGGTCAGCGCGTCGGCGAATGGCTTCACGTAATTGCCCGGCGCGGCCCAACCGAGATCGCCGCCTTTATCCTTGGAACCCGGATCGATCGATTGCTTGGCGAGCTCCTCGAACTTGGCGCCGTTCTTCAGTTCCTCGATGATGGCCTTCGCCTCGGATTCTTCCTTGACCAGGATATGTTGGGTCTTGTATTCCGTGCCGCCAACCTGGGCCTTGATCTTTTCGTAGTTGGCCTGCAATTGGTTGTCCGTGATCGGGTGCTTTTCGACAAACTGCTGCACAAAACTGCGGATCAGGACGGCTTGTTTGGCCGCTTCGGCTTGCGCCGCGATGTCGGGTTTCTTGTCGATGCCGGCCTTCCTTGCTTCCTGCAGCAGCAGTTCGCGGCGGATCAACTCTTCCCGGACCGCGTTGCGCAGTTCGGGTGTATCCGGCGCACCCTTGGCTTTCTGTTCGGCGATGAAAGCATCGGCGAGATTCTGTGAGACGGAGACGCCATTAACCTTGGCGAACGCCTTGTTAGCAGTGACAATCGCTGGTTTGGCGACAACCGGCCTCGTGTCGGCAGCGGCAGCCGTAAGAGACATCGATGCGCCGATGAGCAGCGCGGCGGCGATTTGCGTAAATTTGTGCATGTGGCTCGTTCCTTGTGAGTTTGCATTGGCGCAGCCGCAGGGCTTGCAACCGGGTAAGACCAAGTAATGCGTTCAGGGCGCCTTGTCGGACGCCGATGAACGGATGCTCAGTGCATGTATTCTACTACGAGTGTTGTTTTTTCGGCGAATTGCAGTATTGGCGCGAGAGGTGAAACATTCAGGCCGGAAGTGTTTGTCTGAACGGCTTGACCGTGACTCCGGCGTAAACGCCAGCGGCGACGAAGGGATCGGCGTTGGCCCAGACCCTGGCGTCTTCCAGCGAAGCGAACTCGGCCACGATCAGGCTACCGGTGAATCCAGCCGGGCCGGGGTCCGGACTATCGATGGCCGGGAATGGGCCGGCGAGAATCATTCGTCCCGCGTCTTGCAGCGCCTTGAGGCGTTCAAAATGGGCAGGGCGGGCGGCAAGGCGTTTTTCAAGCGAGCCCGGAACATCTTCCGCGATGATGGTGTAGAGCATTATTTTTCCTCCTCGATGTATTTCGACAGTATCACTCCCTGAAGCAGCGCAAACACGAGCATCAGTCCGATACCGCCGAACAGTTTGAAATTGACCCAGGTTTCGGTCGACAGGTTGAAGCCGAAGGCCACGGCCAGGTTGGCGAAGCCCATGAAAACGAAAAAGCCGATCCACGACAGGTTGAGACGCCGCCAGACGAAATCCGGCACGCTGATCTGTTCGGCAAGCATGCTGCGGATCAGGTTCTTGCGGAAAAAGAGGGTACTGCCGCCGAGGCTGACGGCGAAGGCCCAGTACAGGACCGTCGGCTTCCATTTGATGAAGGTCTCGTCGTGGAAGATCAAAGTCATGCCACCTGCGACGGCGATGATCGCCAGGCTGATCCAGAGCATCTTGTCGACCTTGCGTCCCCGCGCCAGCAGCCACCCGATCTGGAGGAAGCTGGCGGCGATGGCCACGCCGGTGGCAATGAAGATGTCGCCGAGTTTGAAGGCGATGAAAAACAGGATGACGGGGAAGGTGTCGAAGAGAAATTTCATGGCGGAGCTGGCTAAAATGGCCCGGAATTATGGCCGATTTACAGTGCTGCTGTCCATGTCCGGGATTAGCATGTCCGGGATCGACATCCATTGTAAACCAAGGTACGGTGATCCGCGCCCTGTTCTCCGCTATGTGTCTCAGGAACAGGTTCGTACCGTTTGGGACGAACAAAAAGAAGATTGGTTTTTTTCTATCGTGGATGTGGTGGCGGTGCTGACGGATAGTCTACGTCCGCGAAAGTATTGAAACGCTTTAAAAACAAAGCTAAAAGAAGAGGGAAGCGAGTTGTCCCAGAATTTGGGACAACTGAGAATGAGAGCGGCTGACGGGAAACGCCACAACACCGATGTTGCCAATACTCAACAGCTTTTCCGCCTCATCCAATCTATTCCATCACCCAGGGCAGAGCCATTCAAGCTGTGGATGGTGCGGGTAGCCAAAGGTAAGCGTTCAGCCAGCGGCGTTATTGACCGAGGCGAGTTTTGATATATCAAAGCGTAGCGGCGTTTTCCCGAAGTGCTGTTTCCACAGCCTCGGTGTAAGTTGTTCAACCTTGGTGGCCGGATGCTACCCGACACGTTGGAGGACATCAACAAGATACTCATAGGGATCGACCTCGTGCAGCCGGTACGTGGCGATCAGGGGCTGGATCATGCCGACGTGTTGGGCACCAAGTTCGGTCCAACTGAACAGCCAGTTTTTGCGGCCCATCGGAATCGAGTGCAGCGCATGCTCAAGGTGGTTGGTGTCGATGGGTACATCCGGGTCGGTCAGAAAGACTTCAAGGGCCGCTTTACGTTTTTGGGCATAAGCCAGCGCCTTGGTCAGCGGATTACTCGGCAGCAAGCCTTGCGCTTCGAGTTGTGATCTGACCCAGGCAAAGAAGGCATCGACAATCGGTCGAGCGTGATCGAGCCGGTACTCACGCTTGCGAATGTGGCTCTTGCTGACGTGCTCAATCTCAATACCCGCATCGGCACACGCTTGACGTGCCCGCTCACGAATCCGGTCACACAACGGCTCCGCGAATCTCGCGTAGTCAAATATACGAATCCTTTGCTGGTACAAAAAACTCGTCATCCCTTGCACGTAGCACGCTCCCGGCAGCGTGCCCACGATAATGATTCGATCAAAACAGGACAACACCCCATGCAGGTTTACCGCGTACCGCTCCGCCAAGTTTCTCGCCGGCATAATGGCCTCCGATGGCATTTGCCAAGCTCACATCGTAAACCTCTTTGGTTCCGGCTCGTCCGGCTTAGGATTCAGTATGTCAACAGTGCCTTTGCGCGTAGTGATCGTCGACCGGCATGCATGGTACCTGCCGGAGATCGAAAAGGAAGAATTCGAGCAGATCGGTGCCGAGGTGATGGTGGGCTGGGCCGAAACGCTGTCGCGACCGGCGGCGGCTGACAAAGGATGTCCCGATACCGAGGAAGAGCGTCGGTGGCTCAGCCGCCTGACCTCGGATTATGTGTCGCTTGCCGTGACTACCGAGGACGAAGTGATCCGGATGATGCGTGGTGCCGCTGCGATCCTGGTCGTGCGCGCCGACATTACCGCACGGGTGATGGATGAGCTGCCTGGCCTTCGGGTATGCGGCTGGCAAGGCTGGCGTGATCGCCCTGACACAAACGCTGTCGGTTGAACTTGCCCAGTACGGTATCAGGGTCAACGCCATTTCGCCCGGTTTCATCGAGGTAGAGCGTTTCCTCAAGCAGTTCGCGGACTATTCCCAAACAGTGCGGCCAGCTCGCCTATCCAAGGCGCCGCTGGCGCGGATGGGACTCCCGCAGGATGTTGGCGACCTTGCGCTGTTCCTCGCCTCGGACGCATCGAGTTACATTACCGGGCAGGTGATCCGGCTCGATGGTGGCCTTGTCACTACTGTGTTCTACAAAGACGGCACCTGGAATAGCTGGTGGTAATCATCATGATGGCTTTACCCAATAAGCTTTCCAACGAAAGGGGAGCGTAATGATCACCGGAACTGAAACTCGATTGAGCGACACGGCCCGACGCCAACGCTTCCGTAGTTTGCTGTCGAGCCCTTCCTATGTTTATCCGGCATCAGTGTTCGATCCTGTCTCTGCACGAATTGCCGAAGATCTCGGTTTCGAGACTGGCATGTTCGCCGGTTCAACCGCCGCACTAACGGTACTCGGCGGCGGCGGTGCGGGCCATCCACGACACCTTGAGAGCGTTGCGCGAGGGCACGCCCCCGGAAAAACTACAGGGTCTCGCGTCGAATGAGTTGATAGGCCACACAAGCCGTGACAGTCTGTATCGCGCATGGATGGCAGAGTTCCTCGGCATCCGCTAAATCGTCTGCTGGTCGGAATATCCGGTATTTTCTTGGTTTTTCCGGGAAACAGCGCTACCAACGGGCAGGGAAAAGCGGCTTTCCACCTTGGCGGCCTCATCCAGAATCCAGGCTTCGAAAGTTTCCAGCCGGGCAGGTTTGGGGCGGCCCGGATGGTAGGCCAGGAAATAGGCGCGCTTCGTCGGCACGCGGATAGGGAACGGGGATACCAGCCGACCGGCGCGCAGATCATCCTCGACGAAAGCATGCAGAGCTACCATCACACCCATTTCGTCGATCGCGGCCTGATACACCAAGGCCGCGTTCTCGAATTTCAAACCGGAATTCCCATCGACCTCGGCTTCGGGCACAGCCGCTAGCCATGCCTGCCAGTCATGTGGGCGATTCAATGAACACAATAGCACGTGGTTGGCCAGATCCCGCGGCGTTTGCAGCGGCATGCTTCGTTCGAGCAATTTGGGAGCGCATACCACTAACAACTCTTCGCCAAGCAATCGGCGATAGCCTAGCCCGGAAGGCAGCTCATCCCACGAATAGATACAGACATCCGCCTCTTCGCGCTCAAAGTTTGCGGTGTATCCAAAATCTGCGGGTTTTTGTGAAGTTGTAATCTGCACATCGATCTTGGGGTATAGCGCATGAAAACGGGCCAAACGAGGAATTAGCCAGCGCATGGCGAAAGTCGGCGCTAACTTCAGACGTAGCCTTTTTTCATCTGGACTTTGTTTCAGTTGGCGCGTACCCGCCTCGATCTGGTCAAGCGCATTCTTCACGATCCGAAAATAAGTACTACCTTGAGGGGTAAGCTCAATGCCGCGATGGACGCGTACGAACAACTTGACGTCCAGCCATTCTTCGAGACAGGCGACATGGCGGCTGACGGCGCCTTGCGAAACACATAACTCTTCCGCGGCGCTGGTAAAGCTCGTACTGCGTGCACAAGCCTCAAACGCGCGAACGGCATTCAGCGGGGGAAGGCATCTGGACATTTTGTTGCCATCCAATCTAATCATAGCAAGTATGAGCTAATTATCCTTGCGGCGCAATTGGTAATGTGTTTTCCTTATATTGAGACTCAGCTTAAATAACATGGCTAAATGATTCGAGTCGAAACTGTAACTACTC
>BNUC01000076.1 GCA_025997075.1 Betaproteobacteria bacterium
CGAAGAGGTGATTCGGCGCTCCATCCGGGAGCAGGAAAAGGAGGATGAGCGGTTGGATCAACTCAATCTGATGTAAGGGCGTGACCACCATCAGGTGGTGCAAAATTCGGGGCCGCGTTAGCGACCCTGCCTAGCCGCTTTGAGCGGCTCACAAATGAAGGCCCCCGGCTTTGCCGGGGGATTGTTACTTTCTTGCTGAGACTATTGACCCACTCGGCCAATTTAAAAAACTGTACCGACGAAATTACGTTTGCGCTCCCCGAATACGCGCGCAATATGGATTGCACTCTTGCCCTTGATGTACCCGATCACTTGAGACACTGCGTACTTTGGCAGTATCGCAATCAACATATGAACATGGTCGACCATCAAGTGTCCTTCCAGAATCATGCTCTCTTTGCGTAACGCCAACTGCCGGAACACATCCCCTATATGCTACCTCAAACGGGCATACAACGTCTTCCTGCGGCACTTTGGTATGAACACCACATGGTATTTGCACTCCCACCGACTGTGGCTTAGGCTCTCAAACTCGTCCATCGTGAAACTCCTTTCTTTGAGTGTGCTTGGCGGCTCACTCCGGTAGTTTCACTGATGGACGTCCGAAAATGTCAAACTTCTACTGCCACCCCGGCATAGCCGGGGGATCTCCCTTGATGGTTTAGCGACAGGTCTTCAGGCCTGTCGGTCTAACGTGTTTTGGAAGGGGTTTGCACCCCTCCCCAAAGGGTCGCCGAAACCCCGGCCTTTAGGCCGGGGTATGGCTCCCACCTTTCTTACGGGCGGGGTTTCAAACCGGAGTTAGTTTTACGATGAATATGTTTGTGGTGACAAGAAGCGCCCCAGAGTAACGCACAGCCGTGAGCAGCCCGTATAATTCCATTTTCGCTCGCGTTTGACAGCGTTCGTCGGCAAGGCCGGACAAAATGTTCCGGCCTTTATCGTTTCAGCCGGCGTAGCCGGCCGGGCTCATTGGAGTTTATTTGAATCATGGCTTACACCGCCGAATCCATTTCCGTGCTCAAGGGGCTGGAACCCGTGCGCCATCTCCCCGGCATGTACACGCGCACGGACCATCCGCTGCACATCGTCCAGGAAGCCATCGACAACGCCGCCGACGAAGCGCTGGGCGGCTACTGCAAACACATTTCGGTTGTTCTGCACGGCGACGGCTCGATTTCGGTGCAGGACGACGGGCGCGGCATTCCGGTGGAAATCCATCCGACCGAGGGCGTGCCGACGGTCGAAGTGGTGTTCACCCAACTGCATGCCGGCGGCAAGTTCAACAAGACCGATGGAACTTCCGCCTACCAGTTCTCCGGCGGTCTGCACGGCGTCGGCGTCTCGGTGACCAACGCCTTGTCTACACGCCTGGAGGCCGAGGTGGAACGCGGTGGCGGGCGCTATCGCATCGTCTTTGCCGGTGGCAATGTCGTCGAGCCGCTGGCGCGCATCGCGGATACCGGCAAGCGCGCCAGCGGCACCAAACTGCGCATCTGGCCGGACGCGCAGTTCTTTAATTCCCCGCACCTGCCGCTGCCCGAACTCGAACGTTTGCTGCGCAGCAAGGCCGTATTGCTGCCCGGCCTGGAAATCTCGCTGGCGGTCGAGGGCGGGGAAACGAAATCCTGGCGCTTTACCAACGGCATGCAGCAGTATCTCGCCGAACAGATTGACGGCGAACTCGCCAGCCCCCTCTTTACCGCCGAAAACTACGCCGTCGCCGATGACGAAAACTTCCCGCTCGGCTCCGGCGCGGCCTGGGCCATCTGCTGGAGCGGCGACGGCAATCTGGCGCGCGAATCCTACGTCAATCTGATTCCGACGCCGGCCGGCGGAACGCACGAAACCGGGCTGCGTCAGGCCGCTTTCGAGGCCGTCAAGAGTTTCGCCGAACACCGCGCGCTGCTGCCCAAGGGCGTCAAGCTCACTGCCGAGGACGTTTTTTCGCGTCTCTCCTTCGTCCTGGCCGCGCGCGTGCTCGATCCTTCGTTCCAGGGGCAAATCAAGGAGCGGCTGAATTCACGCGACGCCGTCGCGCTGGTCTCGCGCATGTTGCGCGACCCGCTCGAACTGTGGCTCAACGAACATCCGGACGACGCGAAGAAAATCGCCGAACTGGCCATCAAGGCCGCGCAGGCCCGCTCGCGCGCCGGGCAGAAAGTCGAGAAACGCAAGCAATCCGGCGTCGCCATTCTGCCCGGTAAGCTGTCGGACTGTCAGAGCGAGGACCTCTCGCGCAACGAACTGTTCCTCGTCGAAGGCGATTCGGCCGGCGGTTCGGCCAAGTCCGGCCGCGACAAGGAAGTACAGGCCATCCTCCCGCTGCGTGGCAAGGTGCTCAACACCTGGGAAATCGAGCCCGGCAGCCTGTTCGCCAACCGCGAGGTGCATGACATCGCCGTGGCGCTGGGCATCGACCCGCACCTGCCCGACGCGCCCGACACGACGCTCGACAATCTGCGCTACGGCAAACTGGTGATCATGACCGATGCCGACGTTGACGGCAGCCACATCCGGGTTTTGCTGTGCACCCTGTTCTACCGGCACTTCCCGAAACTGATCGAGCACGGCCACCTGTATTTCGCGCAGCCGCCGCTCTACCGTCTCGACGTTCCGGCGCAAGGCAAGAAACGTCCGCCGCGCAAGCTCTACGCGCTGGACGACGCCGAGCGCGTCGCCCTGCTCGACCGCCTGAAGATGGACGGCGTCAAGCCCGAATCGGTCGACATCTCGCGCTTCAAGGGCCTCGGAGAAATGAACCCGGAACAGCTCTGGGAAACCACCATGTCGCCCGACACACGCCGCCTGGTGCGCGTGCGCCTGCCGCGAGACGATGAAGCCCGGCCGGTGTTGAACATGCTGATGGCCAAGAATGAATCTGCCGGCCGGCGCGCGTGGATGGAAGAAAACGGCGCGCTGATTGGCGCGGAGGTGTGAGGCCACATGCACGCTACGTTGGCAGCCTCGGCAGTGAGGCTAGCACCAGCAGGCCAACGACCATGGCGAGCGAGATAGTGCTTACCGCCGCCAAGATGTAGAACAACAGCGCAAAGGCTCGCAACCGAGACACCAGATCAGTGGTAGATAGCGAAGCTGCGCGAGAGGCAGCAGCGCCCATGCGAAGCCACGGAAGTGGCCACAACAAGAGGAAGATGGCCGCCGCAACCAACCACGCACCAACCAGTGGTCGCGACTCAAATGCGCCGAGGTGTTTGGCCGCTGCATGTACCAGTGCCAACACGAGCGCACCCGGCAAATAAAGTAGCTCAGCGCGCCTCGCGCCTATCCCCGCGGCAAGACCGCGGGGTATTACGGCGCGAAAACGGCGCACATCGCCAAAAGCAACACCAAAACCTGAAGTTCCCCGTGCCAAGAGCACGGGGAATTGCAAGTTGAAAGAGGAGGAACGAGACGCGCGCACGGTGCTCAGCAGCGCGCAAAGGTTCTGGAGCGGCTTGTAGCCACCGCTACCCAAGGGGCCTCAAGCGAGGGTGCTCAAGCAAGCGACGCACCAATTCAGCCAGCTTCATGGGACCTAACGCCTGAGTTAAGCGGCTGACGCCGCCATGCGCAACAGTCTACCGCAACCTCTCCGCGCCAGTCCGCTTGAACGAATAGTTAGGGGGTTTGATCGTAGCGCTGCTGGATGAGATTCATTTGTGCAGCTACATCGGTGGCTCGGTCTCTGTAGACGCCTCGCTCTTTGTGAGCAAGAAACAAAAACGCAACACCGCAAACCGCGCTTACGATGAGAACCATCCACGTAATGTCGTGTGCTCGCTGCTGTGTGGGAAGTTGGAATGCGTCAGTAACTATCGGGAGGAATGCCGAGAGCGACATACCAATTAGCGCTGCCCCAAGAGTATGGAATAACCAAGGTTCGTGCGTTGCTTTGGAGATTTTGTCTTTTAGAAACTTCCATTCATCACAGGGAATTGGGTACGCCTTGCCTGACTTTGGGGGTAGTACCTCGTAACCCTGCGAGACTTGATAAGGAGAATCAGCGGTCATTTCGCTTTCTCCTCGGCAGGAGGCTTCCCAGGTTTATGGACGCCTGAAACAATTGCATTTACCAAAGCAACATAGCCACAGTTACCACAAGTTATTGGAATAACTGGTATGACAGGGCCGCCAAGTACCAGATTACCTTCGTTGAACTCGGTTAGCTGGAATGTTGAATCTTGGACGTTCCACGGTCCCTTTCCGCACATAGGGCAAGGCCGCGAAGACCAATTGACAGTCAGTTGCTTGATAAAGTCGTTAGATTCGAATTTTGCCATCGCTGTATGAACCCCCTAACGTTGGAGTTAAGCGGCGCCGCGACAGCGGCGTCCGCTTGAACGAAAGGTTAGACTTTTGCACGAAACTTCCCACGAAGCAAGAACATCGAGAAGCGAGGGTTTGAAGTAGCGCGAAACGAAATGGGCACGCCCACTGTGCTGCAATACGACCAGCAAGCACGGACAACTTGTGCGACCAAAAGCACTGTGGCGATGCGCTACTTAATGCCGTGGAAAAATGCTCTCCGTATTGGACAGGGCTAACGTTTGACATAAGCGGCAAGACCCGGCTTGCCGGAGCTTGTCCGCCTGATGGTTAGGCGTCACTCGGACCTCAATGATGCAGAAGCTGAGCTTCTATGACAGCCTTGTCAATGATTGACCATACTTGCACGATCTTCAAATCGAGGAACTCATAGAAGACATTTTCCGCAAAGGATATTTTCTGCCCAAGAACGCTGAGGTTGAGAAACATCTCTTTGGGCGTGCAGTCAAAACGGAGCCGACTCGCTATGTACGGTGGCTCAGCAATCAAAAGTTCAACGTTGAAAGATAGATCAGGGATATCGGAGACGTTCTTTTCCAGCATCTTGCGATAGCCGGACAAACCAAGTAGTTCGCCATTGTGTTTTGCATTTTCGTGTACGAAACGCCCAAGCGAGTTCCAATCTCGCTTATTCAGGCAAGCAATGTAGTCTCGGTAGCTGCGTGTCAGTTCGGATTTGGTCATGACTATAGTGCTTCCTGGTGACACCTAACAATAACTACACATATCGCGTCTTACTTCTAATGCGAATCGGAATTACCCGGCTGGCGCCGATTTCCTTGGCGACGGACATCGCTCCGACCTTGTCGGATTCTTCAAACGCCCCGTTGATTGCGCCCTATTATAATCCTTGAAAATCTGAATACGGGGTTCAGATATTCAAGGATATTCAGGAATCAGATGCCAGGTATCAGGAATCAAAACCGAACGGCGGGTTTTGGGTTTCCTGGGAGCGCGGGCGTCCCGCCCGCTCTTCTAATCTAAATCAGCGGGCGGGACGCCCGCGCTCCCAGGAAACCGCTTGGTTTTGATACCTGATACCTGACCTCTGATTCCTGATATAAACTGCGCCCTTTTGCCGCAACCCCGCTGTTTCCGAAGATTCGATATGCCTGAGACTCCTGACCTTTTCGACAACCTGCTGGCCGATCAAGCCCCCACGCCTCCCGCGCCTCCGCCGATGGCCGCTGGCGGAAACGACGATGGCGACGACGACAGCGTTCTGCTGCACGAAACCGCCGCGCGCGATTATCTGGAATACGCCGTCGCCGTGGTCAAGGGCCGCGCCCTGCCCGATGTCAAGGACGGCCAGAAACCCGTGCAGCGGCGCGTGCTCTACGCCATGCAGCAACTGGGCCTGGCGGCGGGCGTCAAGCCGGTGAAATCGGCGCGCGTCGTCGGCGATGTGATCGGCAAATACCACCCGCATGGCGATTCCTCGGTTTACGACGCGATGGTGCGGGTCGCGCAGCCCTTCTCGCTGCGCTATCCGCTGGTCGACGGTCAGGGCAATTTCGGTTCGCGCGACGGCGACAGCGCGGCGGCGATGCGTTACACCGAAGCGCGCCTGACGCCCATCGCCGAACTGCTGCTCGGCGAACTTAACGACGGCACCGTCGATTTTCAGGCCAACTACGACGGCGCTTTCGACGAGCCGGTTTTTCTGCCCGCCCGCCTGCCGTTCTCGCTGCTCAACGGCGCATCCGGCATCGCCGTCGGCATGGCCACCGAAATTCCCTCGCACAACCTGGCCGAGGTCGCCGAAGCCGCGATCTGCCTGATTCAGAATCCCCAGGCCGAGCTCGCGGAACTCATGCAATACATCCCCGGCCCGGACTACGCCGGCGGCGGGCAAATCATTTCCCCCGCTGCCGAAATCGCCGCCATCTACGCCAGCGGTCGGGGCAGCCTGCGCGTGCGCGCCCGCTACGAGTTCGAGGAAATGGCGCGCGGCGCCTGGCAGCTCGTGGTCAAGGAACTGCCGCCCGGTGTTTCCAGCGCCAAAGTGCGCCTGGAAATCGACGCAATTGTGAACCCTCAGCCCAAGGCGGGCAAAAAGGCGATTGAACAATCCGCCGCCCAACTAAAATCCTTGTTCGCCTCGCAGCTCGAACGCGCGCGCGACGAGTCCGGCAGGGACGACGACATCCGCCTGGTTTTCGAGCCGGCCAGCTCGCGCCAGAACCGGGAGGAATTCGTCGCCCTGCTGCTGGCGCACACCAGCATGGAAACCACGGCGCCCATCAATCTGGTCGCCGTCGGCCTCGACGGCCGGCCCTGCCAGAAGACGCTGGCCGAACTGCTTGGCGAATGGTGCCGCTTCCGGCTCGACACCGTGCGCCGGCGCAGCCAGTACCGCCTCGCCAAGACGGACGACCGCATCCACATTCTCGAAGGCCGGCACATCGTCTTCCTCAACATCGACAAGGTGATCCGCGTCATCCGCGAATCCGACGAGCCCAAACCCGCGCTGATCGCGCGTTTCAAGCTCTCCGAGCGGCAGGCCGACGACATTCTCGAAATCCGCCTGCGCCAGCTCGCCCGGCTCGAAGGCATCCGCATCGAGCAGGAACTCGAAAAACTGCGCCAGGAAAAAGACGAGCTGGAAAAGCTGCTGGCCAGCGACACGCTGATGCGCCGGCTGGTCGTCAAGGAGATCAAGGCGGATGCGGCCAGACACGGCGATAAGCGGCGCACGCTGATTGAAGCTTCCGCCACAGCCTCGCGCTCGGAAGTCGCCGCCGTCGCCGACGAGCCGGTGACCCTGATTGTTTCCGAAAAAGGCTGGGGGCGCGTGCGCCAGGGCCACAAACTCGACCTCTCCGGCATCGCCTACAAGGACGGCGACGGTCCCGGCGCGGCTTACGAGTGCCGCTCGGTCGATTCCTTCGTCATTCTTTCCGACGAAGGCCGCGCCTTCACCGTGCCGGTCGCCGCGCTGCCCGACGGGCGCGGCATGGGCGCGCCGCTCTCTTCCTTCGTAGACATGGGCAACAGCAAAATCGCGCACGTGCTGGTCGGTAACTCAAAAGACGAATTCCTGATAGCCAAAACTTCCGGCTACGGCTTCATCTGCGCCTACGACGACCTCCTCTCGCGTCAGAGGGCCGGCAAAGCCTTCCTGACGATGGAAGACGGCGCCGCCATCCTGCCGCCCTCGCCCATTGCGCGCGGCATGGATCACATCGCCGCGCTCTCCAGCGACGGCCGCCTGCTCGTTTTCCCGCTCGACCAGATGAAGCGGCTCTCCGGCGGCAAGGGCGTGCAGATCATCGGTCTCAAGGGAAAAGAGAGCTTGAAGTCGGCGATCGCGCTCAAAGGTTCCGTCGTGCGCATCGAGGGCGTTTTCCGTAACCGGCCGAAAAAACTGCTTTCGGAAGAGAAACATCTTGGCCTGCGCGCGCGGCGCGGCGTGACGGTTGGACTGCTGAATAATCCGATGATCAGCGGCCTGGAAATGGAAGCAATGGAAGCTTCGGAATCAGAAACGAACTAAAACCCCGAATCTCTTTTTCAAACTTCTCACGAAACGGCACTATCTCATTTTCACTGACGCATTTTTCTGCTAGCCTTCTCAAGTCTTCAATATCCTCAAAGTGGAGTAGTTTTTGGAAACTCAATGGGCGCTTGAATCTGTCAGTCCTGACGGTACTCGTTCGCAATTCCTGATCACTCAGCTTCCGTGCCAAATCGGCCGGGCCAAGGACAACGACCTGGTAATTTCCGACTTGGGGCTTAGTCGTGTCCATGCCACGCTGGCTACCGACATCACCGGCAAATTGCGACTCATCGACGAGAACAGCACCAACGGCACCTTCGTCAATCGGAATCGTATCGAAGGTTACTGTCTGCTCAAGAAAAACGACATCATCCATTTCGCCAGCGCCGAATTCAGACTGCGCCTGATCCAGGTTGAGCATCACAGCGTATTGCCGTTCGACCAGATGAATACCATGCTCATTGGGGGAAGCCGATCCCTTTCGGAGCATTTCGCGCCGAACGAAGCCGAGTTCGACGAACTGATCATGGGTCATGGATTATCGGGCGCCATCCAACCGATCGTCGACGCGCAGACGCGGCAAATCTTCGGTTATGAATTGCTCGGGCGCATCAGTCATCCGAGCCTGCCAAAAACGCCGATCGAACTGTTCAGTCTGGCGAGAACCATGGAGCGCGAAGTGGAACTGAGCGCGGCGTTCCGCGAATTCGGCATCCAGAAATTTGCCCAGCACCTTGAAGGAAAGAGTCTGTTCTTCAACGCGCACCCGAAAGAAATGTTCAGCGAAGTGTTTCTCACTTCATTGGATCAGGTGCGCCATACGACGCCCAAACTGCGGCTCGTCGTGGAAATCCACGAATCGGCTGTCACCAACATCAAACAGTTGCGCGGATTTGCCAGCAAGCTCGCCAGCCAGGACATTCGTATCGCCTACGACGATTTCGGCGCCGGGCAGGCGCGCTTGCTTGAACTCGCCGACGTGCCCGCGGACTTTGTGAAATTCGACATCGCGCTGATCCGGGGCCTGCACCTGGCCGGACCACGCAAGCGGCAAGTGGTCAGGGATCTGGTGCAGATGGTTCTCTCCTCCGGTTCCATACCGCTTGCCGAAGGCGTCGAAAGCGAGGATGAAGCGAAAGTATGCGTCGCCCTGGGTTTCAAACTGATCCAGGGATTCCTCACCGGCAAGCCGATTCCGGCCGAGTTGCTGTAACAGATCAGGTTTTCGCAATCTCGGCAAGAATCTCCCGCAGCAAGCGCCAGCAGCATTCCACCGAGCGGATGTCGACCATTTCGCCGGGGGCATGCGCGCCGCGGATCGTCGGACCGAAAGACAGCATATCCATTCCCGGATATTTGCTGCCGATAATGCCGCACTCCAGTCCGGCGTGAATCACCTCGTTCGTCGGCTCGACGCCAAAGTTTGCGCGATAGACTTCGCGACACAAGGCCAGGAGCGGCGACGTCGGGTTGGGCGCCCAGCCGGGATAATGCCCCGACGTTTCGGCGACGCTACCGGACAGCGTAAACAGGCTGACGATCTCCTCGGCAAGCTCCTCGCCGGCGCTGTCGACGAGCGAACGCACCATGAAGCTGCACTCGCCGCCTTCCGGAGTCAGATCGACGATACCCAGATTATCCGAGGTCTCGACGACCCCCGGCGCTCGCAGACTCATCCGCCGGACGCCCTGGGGCGCCGCATGCAACGAGGCCAGCCACGACGCCTGTTCGACGGAACTCATGACTCGCGCGATCTCGCCAGAGGCGCAGGGCGTACTGTACAGCGCGACCTCGCCATCGATTCCGGCCAGTTCCTCGCGGAAGTCGGTCTGTAACTCGGCGAGCAGATCGGTGACCCCGGATATTGCCTCGCGGGGCGCCGCGATCACGGCTCCTGCCTCACGCGGCAAAGCGTTTCTCGCGGTGCCGCCGTGCAGCGAGGCAATACTCAGGGGCCAGCGTCGCTCGATGGCGCGCAACGCGCGTACCAGCAGCTTGATCGCGTTGCCACGGCCTTCATGGATATTCACCCCGGAATGGCCACCCCGCAGACCGCGCACGTCGATACGCAACGCGGCATAACTATCTGGCAGGACATCCGGTCGGCCCGCGCGCCGCACGTTCACATCAACACCGCCGGCACAGCCGAGGTAGAAGCGCCCCCATTCTTCCGTATCCAGATTCAGCAGCAGCCGCCTATCCAGCCCATTCGGGTCAAGTCCGCGCGCGCCGCCCATGCCGGACTCCTCGTCGACCGTAAACAAGGCTTCGATCGGTCCATGCGCCAGACGATCATCCTCCAGCGCAGCCAATATCAGCGCCACGCCGATACCGTTGTCGGCGCCAAGCGTCGTGTGTTCGGCAAGCAGCCAGCCGTCCCGCAGGATGGGTTGAAGTGGATCGCGCGCAAAGTCGTGCGGCGAATCGGCATTGGCCTGACACACCATATCCAGATGCGCCTGCAACACCACGCCCGGCGCCGAAGCACATTCGGCGCTCGCGCTCTTACGCATGATCAGGTTACCTGCCGTGTCGACAATCGTCGCCAGACCACGCGCCGTTGCCCAGGACTGGAGGTGTTCACGCAGCCGGGCTTCGCCCCTGGATGGCCGGGGGATTGCGCACAGCGTGGCAAAATGCTGCCAGACAATCGCTGGTCGCAGATCACGAAAAACGCCTGGAAGATTTGAAGTCATACGCGCTCTGCCAAAAGATTGTTAAATAACCCTGATTTGTTGTCAGCACGATTACAGTTTTACCCCATTTCCCCCACCAACACCCGGCAGCTTTGCGGCAACGCCACAGGAAGCGATTTGACCTCCACCACGCCGGCCTCGCGCATCATCCGCGCCAGTTCGCTTTCGGTGTAAGTCTGCCCTCCTTCGGTGCCCACCAGCATGTTCAGGGCGAACAAGGCGGCGTGGGCAGGGCCGGAACGGTCATCATCGAGCACGAATTCCTGCACACAGAGAAGACCGCCGGGGTTGAGACAGGCGGCGGCGTTTTTCAGAAGTTTCGCTGCTTCCTGCGCCGTTTCTCCGTGCAGGACCTGCGACACCCACGCCACGTCCTGGCCTTTTGGCAGCGTGTCGGTAATGAAGTTGCCGCCGACGAAATGAATGCGCTCCGCAAGCCCATATCGGCCGACAATTTTTTCCGCGAAAGGAGCGGTGGTCGGCAAATCGAAAATTGTCGCCTGAAGGAATGGATTTTGTTTGCAGAAATAGACCGCGTAAGTGCCAGGGCCGCCACCAACGTCAATCAATTTCTTGCGGCCGGAAAGATCAAGCGCCTGAGCGATTTTTTCCGCTTGCAAACGGGCGATGTTGAACATGCCCAGGAGAAAGGCTTCCCGCTCGGCCTCGCTCTCGGTGTGGGAAGTACTCTCCCGCGTCGGTTTCCCGTCACGCACCGCCTCGGCAAGCCGCGCCCAAGCGGGCATTAAATGGGAGTGATGGGCAATGATGAAGCCAAGATAATCCGGCGAGCCACGCGACAACAAGGCGAGGATTTCTCCGGCGGCGACCACCTTTCCCGCCTCGCGCCGTAAAACGCCCAAGGCGACCAGCGCCGTGATCAGCATGGAAAAACCGCGCGGCTCACAGGAGACCGCCGCCGCCAGTTCCTCTTCATCCATCGCGCCTTTTTCCAGCACGGTGAAAATATCCAGGCCAACCGCTGCCTGTAGCGCGCAACCCGCCCAATAAGCGCCCGATAATTCAAGGAGTTTTTTCGCATCCCATGTCATGTTTAATCCCTCTCTCTAAAAACACTTCAGGCGGAACCCATCACGAAGTCGATGCGCCCGCTTTCCAGATCAGCGCGCGTCAGCTGCACGCGCAGGCGGTCTCCCAGCCTGAAGCGCTTGCCGCTTCGTTCGCCCAGCATCTGGTGCTTGGTGGCGTCGAACTGAAAATAGTCCTCGCCCAGCTCCGACACATGCACCAGCCCTTCCACATAGACGGCATCGAGCGCGACGAACACGCCGAACGGAACAACGGCGGAAATCGTGCCGTCAAACTCCTCGCCGATGCGATCGCGCATGTAATAACACTTCAGCCAGTTGACCACGTCGCGGGTGGCCTCGTCGGCGCGCCGTTCGGTCATCGAGCAATGCAGCCCGATCTCTTCCCAGTTGCCCGGCGCGTAGGGCTTGCCTTCGAGCGCCGCCTTGATCGAACGATGAACCAGCAGGTCGGGATAGCGCCGGATCGGCGAGGTGAAGTGCGTGTAATGTTCGTAGGAAAGTCCAAAGTGACCGAGATTGTCGGGACTGTACGTCGCCTGACGCAGCGAACGCAGCATCACGGTCTGCAACAACTGGGCGTCCGGACGATTCTTGACTTTATCGAGCAAGGCGGCGTAATCCTTGGCGGAAGGATTCTCGCCCCCCGGCAGGCTCAGGCCGAATTCCTTGAGAAAACCGTGCAGGCTTTCGAGCTTTTCCGGCGTGGGGCCTTCATGGATGCGGTACAAACTGGTTTGCTTGCGTTTTTGCAGAAATTCCGAGGCGCAGACATTGGCGGCAAGCATGCATTCCTCGATCAGACGATGCGCGTCGTTGCGTTCCGTCGGGACGATATTCTCGATCTTGCCCTGATCGTCGAACAGCATCATCGTCTCGATCGTCTCGAAGTTGATCGCGCCGCGCTTGTCGCGGGCCTTGAGCAGAATCCCGAAGAGCGCATTGAGCGACTGCAGGGGCTCCAGCAAAGCCTTGTGGAGCGCGCTCTGCGGTCGCGCGGCGCCGGAAAGCCAGTCCCAGACCTGCGTATAGGTCAGACGCGCCCTGGAACGGAAAACCGCGGGATAGAACTGGTAAGCCTTGATGTTGCCGCGCGTGTTGATTTCCATGTCGCAGACCATCGCCAGACGGTCGACATCCGGATTGAGCGAGCACAGGCCGTTGGACAGTTTTTCCGGCAACATGGGAATCACCCGTCGCGGAAAATAAACCGAATTGCCGCGCTCCATGGCCTCGCGGTCGAGCGCCATACCAGGCTTTACGTAGTGGCTAACGTCAGCAATCGCCACGACCAGCCGCCAGCCCTTCCCTTTCTTCTCCGCGAACACCGCGTCGTCGAAATCCCTGGCGGTCTCGCCGTCAATCGTCACCAGCGGCAGATCACGCAGGTCGACGCGCCCCATACACTCCGACTTGCGAATTTTGGCCGGCAGGCGTTCCGTCTCCGCCACGGCCTGCGCTGAAAACTCGAAGGGAAGGTCATGCTTGCGTAGCGCGATTTCGATTTCCATGCCGGGATCGGCGTAGTTGCCCAGAATCTCGACGATCTGTCCGATCGGCTGCGAGTGCCTGTCAGGTTGCTCGACGATTTCGACGACGACGACCTGCCCGGCCTTGACTTTGAGTTTTTTATCGCCTTTCTGGCTGGAAGCAACCAGAATATCCTGGCTGATACGTTTGTTCTCGGGCACAACGACCGTGATCCCATGCTCGATCAGCACCCGCCCCACGACCCGGCTGTTGGCCCGTTCAAGCACCTCGACGATAGCGCCCTCGCGCCGCCCCTTACGGTCGAAACCGGTCACGCGGACCAGCGCGCGGTCGCGGTGCAAGACCTTGGTCATCTGCTTGGCATCGAGGTAAAGATCCTCGCCGCCGTCATCCGGAATCAGGAATCCGTAACCGTCGGCATGCCCATCGACGCGTCCCGCGATCAGGCTGGCCCGTTCCGGCAAAATATAAGCGCCCTTGCGGTTGCGCATCAATTCGCCTTCCCGCTCCATCGCGCCAAGACGCCGCCGGAACATCTCCTCCTCGCCCTTGCGGATGTCCAGCAACTCGCACAGTTGATCGTAAGCAAGCGGCTTGCCCTGCTTTTCCAGGTGCATCAGCACATACTCTCTGGAGGGAAGCGGCTGTTCGTATTTCGCCGTTTCGCGCTCCAGATACGGGTCATTTCTCCGGGTTTTCGATAGTTTTGTTGACATTTTTTCTTAGTCCATTAGAATGCGCGTCTCTTTGTAAAGGCCCAGGTGGCGAAATTGGTAGACGCGCCAGGTTCAGGTCCTGGTGGTGGCAACACTGTGGGGGTTCGAGTCCCTTCCTGGGCACCAACTGAAATTCCAAAGCAGTTCGATAAAAGCCAGAAAACCCGGTAAATAAAAGGTTTCTGGCTTTTTTTTCGTCCGTAGTTATCCGGAAATATCTATTGAACACTTTCGAGGCAGTAGCGACGGAATGGTTTGCGAAGTGGGAAACGGAAGTGGCGGCTAGCACGGAAAATCTCAATGGGACAGACGGGCGAAGCATATCACGCCGCTCCTGAACGCCTGTCATGCTGCCGCTACCGGGTGGCCATTCAGGGAAACAACGCTTTTGGAGAAACCTACCGTGCCAGATTCAGCGCCAGCAGGCGTTTGAGGATTTCATCGTCGGATATTTCGCGCGTGCAGTCTGTCCAGCCATAAGCGGCGGCTTTGTCCAGGGCTTCGTAACGCAAGCGCAGCGCAGGCGGGTTTTCGTTGTAGAGCTTGTTGACATCCTCCCCCGCCTAAAGGATGTCAAGGCGCAGGGGGAGCGCAGCGAAACCCGACATCATTATCTCTTCCTTATTATTCTCATTCACAGCACCCGCCGCCCTTCCTCCACGCGCCTGCCAGCCCGCACACGGCGGCGGGCAGAAGCCAGCCAAAGCCATAGGACTGCAAAGGCAGCAGCGCCAGCGAGCCGAAAACATCCGGAATATAAGTAGCCAGCACATCGCACAGACTACCCAGCAGCGCGCCCGCGCAGGCAAACCGGACAATCCTGTCGCTGCGTATGGTTTTGTCAAAAAAAGTCAGCAGCACCACCACCACGGCGCCCGGATAGATAAACAACAAAATGGGTCCGGCGAACGCAATAATGGCGTCGAGTCCCATGCTGGCGACCAAGGTGCTGAAGACGCAGACCACGGTCACCATGGCGGCATAATTGCAGCGCCCCCTGGAGACGGTATGGAAAAAAGTGCCCGTGGAGGCCGTCAGCGCAATGCCGGTGGTGAGGCAGGCAAGCGCCACCACGATGCGCAGGATGAGCGCGCCGGACACGCCAAGGAGGTGAGTGGCGATGTTCGTTATGAGTTTCCCCTTGTCTATATCCGGCGGGTACAGGGTGGATACGGTCGCTCCGAGATAGCACAGGCCCCCGTAAACAATCAGCAGCAACGCGCCGGCAATCACGGTAGCGAGCGCAACGGAGAGGAATTTATGCGCGTCGCTGGTGTGGCCCTTGGCCTTCAGGGCGTTGACCACAATCAGGCCGAAAACCATCGCCCCCATCATGTCCAGCGTCTGATAGCCCGAAAGAATACCGGTCAGGACCGTGTGTTCTTCAATGGTCGGTGCGGCAACCACAGGGCCGATGGGATTGAGGCAGCCCGCCACAATCAGCACCATCAGCCCCAAAACCAGCACGGGCGTCAGATAGCGCCCCAGGATGTCCACCACGGCGACTTCGCGGACAGAGCAAATCCAGACAATGACAAAATACAGCACGGCAAAAAGGGGCTGCCAGAGAGCGCCGTCGCCGACCAGAGGCAGAATGGAGATGGAAAAGGTTGTCGCGCAGGTTCTGGGCACGGCCAGCAGAGGGCCGATGCACAAAACGCAAATACCCATCATCAACCGGGCCGGGATGTGCCCCAGGCGCACCATGACCCCTTCCACCTTGTCGATGCTGTCACTGCGCAGCATGGCAAAGATGGCCGCCAGCGCCAATCCCACGTCAGCCAGGTAATAGCTCACAAAGCCAAGCAGCCATTCGTTACCGGATGCCAGTCCCACATACGGGGGAAAAATAATATTGCCTGCTCCAAAAAACATGGAAAACAGCGCAATGCCCACGATCAGGGCATCGAAAACAAGTTGTTTCATCAGATAATTGTCAATTCTTGCGCAAATAGCGCCGCAGCCCATCCACCTGGGTGCGATTCAAACTGATGTATAGAGGGAGAAAGAGATGGGCTTCCCGCGGAGTATGGCGATCCATCTTCCTCCCCCCTCGTGGGGGAGGATGCCCGAAGGGCAGGAGAGGGGGCGGCGGTTCAGCGCGAAACAAGGTTGGAATAAGCCCAATCCTTCCCCCCTCACCTGCCCCTGCCGGGGCACCCTCTCCCACAAGGGGAGAGGGAAAGCAAACGCCTGCTCATGCTCTGTTTCCTCTATATATACGGCACATCAGTTTGAATCGCACCTGCTTCACCACGGTAACCGGCGCCTTCGCGTATGTTTATGTTTCAACCTACTTTCCGTCGACCGCGCCTACAGTCTCCCACCACGCTTTCGTTACGCTCTGCCCAGGGACCAGTTTTTCACCCATGAGCGGGGTCAGCAATTTTACATCACCTGCCCTGGTCGCGAGATCGGCGATCATGCGGATGGATTCGTCCCAGGGATGGCGGGCGAGATCGAAGACGCCCCAATGCACGGGCACGAAAGCGCGCGCGCCAATGTCGTGATAGGCGCGGATGACTTCTTCCGGGAACATGTGCGTCTTGGGCCAGCCGGGATTCCAGCCGTCGATTTCGATGAAGGCGAGATCGAACGGCCCGTGTTTCGCGCCGATGTCCTTGAAGTGCTCGCCATAGCCGGAGTCGCCGCTGATGAATACCCGATATTTTTGTCCTTTGAGCGAATAGGAGACCCACAGGCTTTTATCGCGGGTACCGAAGGTCCGCCCGGAATAATGAATCGTGCGTTCCGTGGCGATGCTCAGATCGCCGATACGATAGACCTCGCCCCAGCCCATTTCATGGATGCGCTCCGCGGCAATGCCCCACTTGCGCAAATGCGCGCCGACGCCCAGCGGCACGACGAAATTCACTTCCCTGCCCCGCAATTCGCGCATCGTGGCGTATTCGAGGTGATCGTAATGGTCATGAGTGATGAGCACGTAATCGAGCGGCGGAAGTTCATCGCGTTCCAGCGGCGCATCGACGAAACGGCGCACGACGCCGGGAATGGGCGCGGCATTGCCGAACACCGGATCGACCAGTAGCCGTTTGCCTTCCAGTTCGATGATCAGCGAGGAATGCCCGAGCCAATACGCAATCAATTCGGCGGATGTCGCGCCGAAAGAGGATGAGTTGAGCGCGACCGTGGGTAAAGGCGCGTCAGGCACATTCGGATTGGACAGGACAAAACGAATCCAACTGGAAGTGCCCCTGCCGGTCGCCCGCTCGGGGTAAGACAGCACGGGCTCGGGGCTTTGAAACTTGCCGTCCCGGTAATAGGACAGTTTTTCGTAGCGCGCCTCCTCCTCGGCGGACGGCTTTTCGCCGAGCACCTGGAACAGATGGCAACCGCCAGCCGTCGCCAGCACCGCCACGATCATCAAGGACCACAGCACGCGATACAGTGTTTTCTTCTTTGGCATATATAACCACCTCAAGGATTGGAACAGCAATTACGCCTGCCGGATAATGCCACCTTTTGATGGCTCCGTGGCAGGAGAGGGGGTCAGGTATCAGGAATCCAGGTAGCAGGTAACAGCAATTAGGGGCGGCTTCGCCGTTTCAGGGATCAGATGTCAGCGAAGTCATCGGGCCGGAGCCGAAAATCGTCCCGAAGAAACACGAGGAGCATGAACAGGCGTTTGCTTTCCCTCTCCCCTTGTGGGAGAGGGTGCCCCGGCAGGGGCAGGTGAGGGGGAGGCAGAGGGCAGAGGACTGTTGTGGTCTAATTTCCTCGGACAGGTAGATAGGTAGAAAATCACCTATAGAGGAGAAGAAGATGAGCCAAACGAGAAGGGTCTTCGACGCGAGCTTCAAGTTGCAGGTTGTGCGGATGATCAAGGAACAGGGCCTGACGGTCAGTCAGGTTTGCCGTGACAT